>JAYWGF010000205.1:0-12307 GCA_043778395.1 bacterium
ATTGATTTATTAACTAAAATATACTAAAAATATCGGTATAAACCGATATTTTGAAAAATATTTGAACATTGATGTATTTCGCAAGAAGTCTAATATATATAGTCAGATTATCTTTGATATTAATTCTAATTATTTATGTATTTTTGAGATATATCAGATATATATTCTGACATCTGTTGCTTATAGGCATTATTGCAAATTACAAAAATTTCCTGACTTGTAGATCATTTTTTGACATTATATTTTAGTCAAGAATCATTGAAATAAGCAAAAGTAATAAATACGTCGCTACTGCCCGATTGCTTGCGAGTGATACGACCCGGTATAATCCTATCTGTATATATATTTTTGGCTATATCATTCAAAAATGGAATAAATTCATCCATAATACTATGCTCCGTGCGTATTTTTTTATCAATTTTTTTCATTTATTTTTTTATTTGTTCCAAAAAAATCTCAGTAGCTTCTTTGATATTTGATATAGCTTCGTATATAGTTTCTCACTGAGAGGTAATTCATATAGATATATTTTTAGATATATAGTATTTTCATTCTTGAGTAATTAGTATATTATATTGCATTTTTATAATTTATAATGTAAAATATAACCAAAGTATACCAAATTATAAAACAAAATCAATATACAATTACTAGTGAAGTCAAAATATCCTTTTTCTTTATATTTTTATACAAAACAAAAAAAACATGACAAATCATGCTCATGGTGTATATATTAACCTATGTCTAGTTGTACTTTATCAAGAGATATATTTACAGGAGTAGTGCGTCACATAAAATCTACCATCACTATGCAACTTCATCTTTCCTTATCTACTTCTTTTACTAATCATTTCATGCCCTTAAAATTTGTATCCTGCAACACTACTACTTCTCATTCTTTTATTGTGACATTTAGACTAATTTTATTATTTTTTGCTTCTACTTGTTTTTTTATATTTTCAAATTCCTCCTCTGTCAAAGGTATAGGTGTAGTTTCAGCTCCAATTATTAATCTTACTCCAGGTGTATTACGTACTACATACCATATTTTATCATTCATTTTCATTTTGATAAATACATATCATGGATATAGCTTATAAGAAACTATTTTTTTCTTACCTCTTACTACGGTCACTTCGTTTGCAGCAGGTACAAAAAAATCCGTCACATCGTCCGCAAGTCACATTTTTTTGATTCTATTTTGTAAGTTTTCTACTACTGATTCTTCTTGATTATTATTTACACTGAGTGTATATCGTCTCAAATTATCGTCAGCTATTTGTTTGCTTATGTCATTGGTTTTTACGGATTGCATATTTTATATTTTATTACATAAATTTGTATATATATAAGTATTTTACTATTTTTTGCAATATATATTAGCTAATAAATCTATAACCAATAAGTCAGATAATATTACTAATATATATATTTACTCAAACATCCTTTTTAGGTCCTCATCTTTTAGCATATTTATAGTTCGTAATGGATCTCGCACAGTAGTAATATCTACCTTGTAGCTAGGATATTTTCGTCAAATCGCATTGGTAATATTGGCGGGTAGTATATCTATAGCCGGACATGCAGGCGTAGTAAATGTCATATCTATATCTATATATCATTCATAATTTTCATCTTGCGGAGTAGGCAAAATCTCTATCTCATATATGAGACCCATAGTCCGTATATCTATCAGAGGAAATTCTGGATCAAATACGGTCATAAGTATTTCTATTATATCTTGTTTTGTAGGCATTATTAAAAAATCAGAATATATATATTTGGTTATATAAAATATATTCTGACTATATATATATTAGGTATTTATTCAATTGTTTATTATTTGTGATACAATAAATAGTATTTATAATTAATATTTATATAATTGTATTTGTAATATATTCAGTCAGAATATATATTATTTTTATAATATTTTGCATAATCAATTTTTGAAATCTTCTTCTATTTTTTTGAATTTGACATCTGACATAATACGACCATCTGTGTAAGCTACAGTCACTTTATCGTTTGGTCTTGGCTCTCTTTTTGGTATATTTATAGTAGTTACTGAAGTTTTTTGATAATCGGATGCTTGTATGATTTGTATGTCATTTGTGTTTATTACATTTTTATTATCTGATGGATTTTCAATACTATATATATCATGATTATCAGTTTCAAATTCTTCACTATTTGTGCTGATATTTGCGAGATTATTTTGTCATATATTTAGGTTATTTATGTGATTAGGGTCTATTCTGTATATATTAGCCAATGTATCTGTAGCGATATTATTTTGCATAGTTTCAAATAACAAGTATCATTCTTGTTTGTACATGATTACTGGATCTTGCTGAGCATATCCATAAAGTCCCACCTTTTCACGAAGATGTTGCATATCATCTATATGATTTATCCAATATTTATCTATATTATCCAAATATATATATTTACAAATAAAATCTCTTTTTTCTTGATCCAATTGACCAGTAATATGATCAAATCTTTCTATCAAATAGCTAAGTATATGATCTTGTATACTAGAAGTATCTTTGCTTTGTATATTGGGTATATTTGTGGCAAATATTTGATTTATACTATCAAAAAAACTTTCAGAAGATTCTTGAGTTTTGGTATATTTATCTATATGATAAGCGACTAGTTCTGCAATAAGTCATTTTATATGATTTTGGATATCTATTTTATCTTCAAGTATTTGATCACGCAATTTGTATATTTTGATTCTTTGCTTGTTGATAACACTATCATAATCAAACAAATGCTTCCTTACTCCAAAATGATAAGCCTCCATTTGTTTTTGTGATCAAATTATACTATCGGTAAATTGGCTTTGGGTTAATTCCAAGTCAGCTAGTTCTGCTTCTGGTAGTATCATACGAGCTGCAGATTGTATTTTATCACCTCACATTTTGCGCATAATTTCATCATCCAATGCTACAAAAAATTGAGTCACGCCACTATCGCCCTGTCTACCGGATCTTCATCTTAGCTGATTATCTATACGACGAGATTCGTGCTTTTCTGTACCTAGCACATACAATCCAAACTGTATGGATTTGCTAATAGTTTGTCAATCATCTCTAGCAACATCTGGCTTTATGATTACTTTATATCATCATTTATTATTTTTGATAGTTTGAGTTTGCATGATATATTTGATTTACAATAAAATATTTTTTTATAGATATAATATATATATTCTGACTTCATTTTCAAATAATAAAAAAGTAATATAAATTTTGGGCACTATTTTACCAATAGATAATGTTTTATTTAGTTAATTTTGGTTAATATATATTTTTAGCTTTAGGATTTTGTTTGTATGATTGGTTTGGTTTTTGATAAAATACATCAGTCCATCAGCAAATGGTGTTTGAAATATCTTATAATCATATATATCTCCAGTTATCTGCAAAATTTTACTTCACTTTGGTAATCGTAATGTTCATCTGTTATTTCGTATATTATCTAGAGCTAATATGTGTTTTTCGCGATCTGACATATTGATGTTGTATTTTTTGGTCAGACTATTTATATAATCTATATATATATTAGGAATATTTAGCGAGTAATTTATGATCATATCTATATATCCAGAAGACTCAACTGATATCTTATAGGCATTATCGTTAGTTTTCTCATTTATATATATTTGCTTATTTACAAATCCATCGACTTTGCTATATGACATATTTGTATCATAGCTATATATATAGTCAGGATTATAGCTAGTAGTCAAGCCATTATTTATCAATCGATCGCGAAATGCTATAGACACATATGGCAAATATAATTGTATATTATTTTCAGAAATCAATTTTTGTGAATTTTTTGCAAATTGAAGTATGATATATTGCTTATTTTTGTCTATATATTGTTGTAATTGATCTATATATATTTGTTTTTTATTTTTTGTATCTGCGCCGCTGATTTGGTCAATATTTGCATTTACGAATTGCCGCTCTCGAAATTTTTTATCCCATCATCATAATATATCTTTTATCAATGAGGATTTTACAAAAATTACGCCGTCTATTTTTTCTCACAAAAAAGCTTTTTCATAAAGTTTGCTGATATGATATCCATCCCAATCCGTAAATCATATTTTATTACTAGAAACAAATCATATTTTGCTAGTATCATATATTTGCTTTAGCCAGTCAGGACCTTGTATATACAGTCCACTATATATATAATTTGGATAATAAGAATCATATATCTTATTGCTAATCAATCTTCCGCCATCCATTTTTACTATCATATATGATCACCAAAATCCGCCATTTGGCCTGATTTCATTTGTGTTCATGAGTGCTATGAGGTATGTTTTGCTTCCAGATAGTCAGAATATATTGTATATATCCGATTTATAGTTTCCGAGTTGGATAGTTTTGGCATATATATATTTATATTGGTCAGGAATTCGTTTTGAAATTTTGGGTAGATCAGATATAATCTGACTTATCTCGCGATCATAATTGGTCAATATATTTGCATTTGCTGAAGTGCCTGTATATCATTGATATATTTTTTGGAGATTAGATATTATCTGACTTACATTATTATCAAGATTTTGACTAGACCATGATCAAAGCAAAAGTTTTTGATCTATATTACTATTGTAGCTTTGATAAGTTTTTATTCATATTGCTAATATCAAAAACACAAAAATATATATTATTATATAAGATATTTTTTTAATAATATTATTTTTTGGAGAAAATTTTTGAATAGCTGGAAAATCCATAAACATTTCATTTATATATAATTATAATTTGAACTATTTCAATAACTAATAAAAAAAATAGCTAGTTGCTTTTTGCTAAGGTTTTGAAAATATGATTGAAATCATGTTTGATAATTTTGTTTGAACTTTAGTATACACAGAAGGTATTTCTATTATATCTTTTTTGTCTATATATCATTTTTTTATAAAATCTATGTATGAAAATATATATTTTTTTCAAAATGAACTAAAACTATATGTTTCTTCATCTGAATTTATTTCTAAATTCTTTATAGTATCATAACCCTCCAACCAATCTGGTAATATATTTACAAAATTTCAATTTTCAATTTTTCTGAAAAAATAATAATTTCAATTAATTCATCTTTTTCAGAAAACATATGTTCACTGTAGATAATTAGTTAATTTGGAAATAAAGGATATATCTTCAGGTAGTGTATTTTTAATTTCTTCTCATATATTTTTGTCAAAAAAATATGTTATGTCATTCCAAGAACTTTCTAAAACTCTAATAAATATAATATCTCAAATAGTGTATGTTATTATTTTAGATCAATACGTATCAATTAAATCTTTTACTTTTGTAGATATGAAACCAAAATCTCATAAATTTTTATATTCAATTCAAATTTTATATATATTATGTTCTCTTGAGAGATCACGAAAAAACATAGTTTCTTGTTTAGATAATAGTTCAAATCATCTTTTATTTTTTCAAGTTATTAGGTCATTTATTTTGTTTATAACTGATGATTCAACTGAATCTTTTTCTGCTTGAAGATATTTTTCCATTTTGCTTTTTTATATCAAAAAATAAATTTTAACAAAAATATAAAAAATATATATCAAAAGTCAATTGTTTTTATTAGATAAAGTTTAATTTAAGATATATAATAAATATAAAATTTGTAATAAAATATAATGGGGTCAGAATATGACTTTGATATATAAAAATTTTGGCGATTTTACAAAAAATACTAACAGTTGCAGTCTATATAATCTTCTTTTTGACTAGTGCGATGTTTTCGTGTCAGGTCTGCTAATCTACTATCCAAATAATTGCTTACCATAATTTGGTATTTATGGATCAAATTTGAATCTATACTTATATTATCTCTTATTTGTTGATAATTATATTTATCCCAATTTGTATTTTTTATTCTAAAATTACTTTTGGATTTTTGATAACATTCATAACTACAAAATCACATATATTTATGAAATCGCTTAGTTTTGCAGATAAGTCTAGCATTGCACAAACTATAACGACAGTTTTCACAATGATCCGTCAGCTCTTGTGAATAATTGCAAATACCTATAGTTGTATGTGTGAGCTTGCTACCTATATATTGACTAACTCTATTATCAAATACATACAAATTACCCAACCAATTACCATCATCATAAAAATTGATATATTTGACCACTCACCCATCTAGTGCATATATATTTTGCATGCCTTCTTTTGCCAAAAGTGCGCTCAATTTTGTGCATCTGATACCACCTGTACAATACATTACGACATTTTTACCAGCAAATATTTTTTTGTATTTATTTATAAAATTTTTTACTGATTTGAAATTTATAGTACCGCTTGCTATAGCATTTTTGAAATGTCAAAGCCTCCATTCATAGTCGTTTCTCATATCTCGTATCAGCCAATTTGGGTCTTCTGTATCTATCATTTGCTTAAATTTTTGTATATCCAGTATTTTTTCATTTTTGTGAATTTGGTCAGCTGTAAATTTATGCCCTAATACCACTATTTCTTCACGATATTTAACCTTCATATCATCAAAAGCATGACTAGTCAGATTATGTGATGCTTTTGTATCTATATCATATATATTAGCAAAATATTCTGACTGATTCAAAAACTGCCTATAAGCCCAAAGTTGTGAATTATTTCCACTAATAGTAGCAGAAATTCACTCTGTACCTATATATATACGCCCTTTGATTCATATTTCATTCAAAAATTTTTTTTGTATTATAACTTGATGCTTTGGCTCAGATATATCTATAAATTTATAAAATGTCAATAAACTGTAATCTCATTTTTTCATCTTGATAACTTTTGTGTAAATTTATTGATATATCATATATATTCTGACTTTATTTTCAATTTGAAAAATATGCACAAGAAAATAACTTGAATAAAAAAAATAAATTAGTATTATGACATTTAGATTTATATTCAAAAATATATTATGATCAACAAAAATACCGTAATATCAAAACTTTGATCTCAAGAAACAAAAGAATATCTTCAAAATCATCAAATGAAACATATATGGATAGTCTGATCTATAGCTAGATGAGATAATCATAATGATAGCGATGTAGACATAATGTATGAATACGATGATTCACAACCTATGATTTGACGATGATTATTGGGTGCAAAAACATATATAGAAAAAAATCTATGAGTAAATGTAGATATACTAGATAAAGATTATCTTGATGAACTTATAAAACCTTTTATATACCAACATATAATACCGATATGGTAGATCAAAACTACAAACAATCTCATATATACATAAAATGGATATTGGATGGTATTTGTAAAATACAAACTTATACCAAAAATATAACTAGAGAAGAATTTGAGAATAATACTATGATGAGTGATGCATGTCTCATGCAATTACAACATATATGAGAAACCATAATACAATTATACAAAATAAATCCAGATATAAACATAAGTCACAAAGAAAATATATGATGATTTCGTAATTTACTATCTCATCAATATAGAGCAGTAAGAATATCATTTATACGAAAAATTATAAATGAATCATTACCAAATCTAAAATCCGAAATTGATGATTTATACAAACAATATGAATAAAGAAAAACTAAATATAGCTTTTGCTGGAGGCGGAAGTGGTGGACATATAATGCCAATATCTTCACTAATCAAATATATATATAAAAATCAAAAATATTCTGACCAAGTTGAAAATATTTTTTGGTTTGGACAAAAATGACAAATCGAAGAAAAGGAATTTGATAAATTATCAAAAAGCGTAGGAACGATGCTTATGTCGTCAGATAATATAAATATATCCAAAGCCAAAGAAAAAGATGCCGAAGATATTACAAAATTTAGATTGGAGTTTTGGTATGATGTGTACAGTAAAATAGTACCATGATTAACAATGCAGTGAGTAAAAAATAGATTATTGTCACAAACATCAAAATATATAGATGAAATAAAAAAGCAGATAATTAATGAAAACAATATATATATTATTAAAGATGAAAATATTTTGGTCTGATATTTCAAACCATGATGATACTATGGAGATGGGATAAATGCATGAAGTATATATATATTATCCAAATATCAACATTTATGAATATGAAGCAAACTTATAAAAAAGTTTCTATCAGACAATAAAGATAAAAATATATATTGTGAAATAGCTAAAAATAATAAACAATCTATAGATTTTTGTTTAAAGAATTGATTTGTAAAATATAAACAATGAGGAAATTACGAATATATAGACTGAAATAGTATAGTGTATATAGATTGTAATATATATAAGCTAAATAAGTCAGATAATTCTTCTTCTCTAAATGATAAAGAGTCGGACAAGACAAGTCTAGTCCCTACGATATTTATCCCAATATTTTCTGGTAAGTTTCGTCGTCAGCCAAACTTTATGGAAGTCTTACAAAATATATCTGATATACTCAAGTTCTTGATATGAATCTTCCAAAGTTTGCGATATATATACAAAAGTCAAATTGATGTAGTATTTTGCAAGTGATGATATGTGGCATTGCCAGTGGTGATTGCTGCCAAAATACTCGGTCGCAAGATAATAGTGCATGAATCTGACACCAAATCATGACTAGTAAATAAAATCGCTGCTAAGTTTGCAGATAAAGTATATACTTGATTTGAGTGAGTTTTGGCCGCAGAGCAAATAATTGGTCAGATAATTAGTGATGATATAATCCCCCCTACCCCCCTTTTCAAGGGGGACTGAATGCCTTTGAATTGAGACTCGCAAAAGCTCCCCCTTATAAAGGGGGTCGGCGAAGCCGGGGGGATAAAAAAAATGACTATTTTGGTAAACTTAGGTTCTCTAGGATCTGCAGATGTTCATGATGCTATATTATATATATTTGAAGAATATCCTGACTTACTTGTAAAATACGAGCGACATATCATACTTGGTAGTCTAAATGCTAATTATGAAAAAAAATATAAAACTCAAATAGATAATATAAATTATATAACTATCCAGTGAAAAAATGAAAGATGAAAAACATATTATAATATATCAAATAATATAAATATATACGCCTTTGTGGATCAGAAAAAAATGTGAGAATTATTGTATATATGTGATATATCTATATGTCGTGGTGGTACTACTACACTTGCTGAGCAGAAATTGTTTGGACTCAAGCAGCTGATTGTACCGATACCACGAACTCATGATCAATCCAAAAACGCAAAATATTATCAAGATAAATTTGATGATATATATATAAATCAAGATAAAATCACTAATATACTAGGTAATAATATATATAATAAAATTGTCTGACTAAAAGAATTTCGCAAAAATGAAGTAAATTTGGAAGATATAAGATCAAAAATAATTATAGCAAAAGAAATAATTTGTAATGAACTTATCAAATAATATATATTATAAATCAATATAATCAATGTATTACCAAAAATTTCACCAAATATATTATCAATCAAAATTTAATTGGCAGAAAAAATGTAAAGTCAGAATATATATTTTATATACAAAAAAAATACATGCAAATAAATAAAAAGCAATACGAAATGCTACTAAAAATGTCATATATAGCAAATTGGGTAATAAGTGATAGTGAGATATTGAGTGAGGCAGAAATGCAAAAATATGAAAATTTGCAGGAGTTTTTGTGTAATGAGGCCATAGCTGCTGGTCACAAAGAATTGGTGACAGGTACGGGCAAAGATGCAAGTTTAGCTTGAAATTTTGGCGAAGAATGTGATAAGCTTATAGAAGAATACAATGATTATAATTTTTGGGAAGAGCTGAGGACTAGATTATCTGAAAGAGATGTCAAAAAAGCCAATAAGAAAGATTGAAATAATCAAATATCGGTAAAAGATAATACACTAAAAATAATACAAGCAGAATCGATTTGGGAAGAAGAATTTGAAAAACATGGTATAAACAGACTTGAAATCAAAAGTTAAGATATATATGATAGACAAACTATATCAACAATATATAAAAAGTTTATCAAACTTTATAATACATTAGATACAAGGATACAAAATAAAACAGACGATTGTGTAATTTTATTTTTATCAAATCCATTTCATCCTACACTTCATAATCATAAAATACAATGAGATTACAAATGACTAAATAGTATAAATGTGACTTGAGATTATAGAATTATTTTCAAAGAATTATCAAATTGAGCATATTAGCTAGTGGAGCTTATCAATATATGAACTCATAGTGATTTATACTAAAATATAGATAATATATATCCTGACTCAATATATTTGACAAGATTGGCAAATTTGACTATGATTAGTCAGAAAATAATTTTTTACATAAATAAATAATAAAAAATGAATAATAATAAAAAATGAATAATAATAAAAAACATAATATACGACATGATATATATACTATCATGCAAAATCGGAAGTTGGACAGGAAAAACTTTATAATACGATTATTTTTTTCTATAATATTTACCGCAGTATCTCTATATCAACCTAAGATATTAGCTACAATATATCAACAAATAGAAGCCAAAGACATAAACTGATTGTATATACGGACTAGCATATCTGCATTATTTTTGGTACTAAATAGTTTAGTTTGATCTATTAGAAAACGGTATTGAGAATGAATGCAATATATTATCAATACTACTAAGTATACTAAATACCGTGATATAATTACAAATAAAGATATATCACTTATAAATGATATAGGTAGTGGAAAAATTATCAGTAAATTTAATCAATGAGTGGATGCAGAATCTGGGATATTTGACAGAATATTTTATTCTGTTATTTTAATAACTATAAGATGAGGAGTTTCTATATATATACTTGCAAGCTATAATTATAAAATATTATTTGTGATTATACCTTGATTTGCTTTTTTGTATTTTACACTAAAATATTTCAATAAAATATATGATCCAGCAAATGAAGAAATCAATAAGATATATGCAGAATGATCTAGACTCAATATTAGACTTATTTCTGAATTACTGCTTATAAAAATAAATAACAAGATAAATCATGAAAATCAAATATTCAAAAATATATATGACCCTATAATAAAATTAAAACAAAAAGTAAAATTATATTGAGATTTGTTTTATGAAACTAATTATATATTCATGGAATGAGTCGTATTATTGATAATATCGTATATATGAATACATATAATCTGATGAATAGATAATATATCTACTATAATATTGCTAACTGGCTATATATATATGATGCGACGGCCTATGGAGTACATACTTATATCTATACCAGAGCTCAGTACTCAACTTACCAAATACCAAGATCTTCAAGACTTCCTAAACACACCAAACAAAATCATAAATGGTAAAAATAAATATATATACAAATCATGAGACATAAAGCTACAAAATATAACTTTCTGATACAGTGAAGATAGAAAAATATTTGATAATCTAGATATATCATTCCCATCCGGTAAGACTACTGCACTCGTAGGTCATAGCTGATCTGGCAAAAGTACTATCATCAAGCTACTACTCAGACTTCATGATATAGATGATGGTAATATATACATAGATAACCAAAACATACACGATATAGATATATCTACACTATATGATCATATATGATATCTGACTCAAGAGCCTGCAATTTTTGACTGAACTATACGCGAAAACTTGATGTATGGATTAGCTGATACTTTTGATATAAAAAGCTCAGAAAATTCAGAATTACCAGATATTAGCAAAAATTCAAATATTCACAAAGATAGTAAGTCAGACCATGCCTCTAATATATATATAAATCAAAATAATAGTCTGACTTCACAAAAATCAGTCCCAAATATATCTAACCCTTCTAACCCTTCTGAATATTCACTCAAACTAGACGAGATACTGCGAAATGGACTAAAATTAGCAAAAGCTGATGAGTTGGTCGCTTGACTCAAAGACGGCCTAGATACAGAAATATGAGAAAAATGAATCAAACTATCGGGTGGCGAAAGGCAGCGTATAGCCATAGCAAGAATTTTTGTCAAAAATCCCCAAATATTGATATTGGATGAACCAACAAGCGCTCTAGACAGTATATCTGAACATGCTATCACGCAAGCTATACAAATACTCATGTACGGTAAAACTGTCGTAATCATAGCTCACAGATTGCAAACCGTCATGCATGCCGATAATAGACTTCTTGCGAAATACATCAATGTTCAAATATTTTTCAAAATATCGGTTTATACCGATATTTTTAGTATATTTTAGTTAATAAATCAATTA
>JAYWGF010000206.1:0-3845 GCA_043778395.1 bacterium
TTGCCTATAGTGGGTGATTATCTGTACAATCATCTATTTGACTCAAAATGACCTCAAATGCAACTGACTGCATATAGACTAGAGTGGCAAGACATAAATTGAGAATACAAAATTTTAGAGTTGGAATCAAAATATATATCATAGTTTATAGTCAGATTATCACTAATATCCCTAATATCCCTAATATCTCAAATTTTAATCATAATATACAAACAAACCGAAGCCAAATAATATATATTTTTACATATTTTTTATATATCGATATATTATAAATTTTATTAGCTTTTATTAGCTTTTATTAAATTATTTTTGATAATATTTTTTTGGCCTCTTGATATCATATATCTACTATTTCATTTATTTTATCAAAATTGAAAATATCAAAATAAGCCAACTGTTCAGGGCAGATATATATATCGCAAAACTTCTTACTAACCAAATCATTTTTACCAAACATAATCGCTATAGACCTCATCAATACGGTTTTTTTATCAAACTCAAGCTTATTTGTAGTACGATAGTAATTTACATCTACTCATATCACTAAGTCCAATTCTTCGTGATTTTGTCTCAAAATTTGCGCTGGAAGGTTATCTGTAATGCCGCCATCTATATATGTTTGTCAATTTATGATCACTGGATCTGCTACCATTGGTAGTGCCATACTTGCATTGATGATGTCTTTTAGATTTCCTTCACTAAATATTACATTTTGACCTATGTTTAGATTTGTACAACTGACATATAGTGGAATTTTCAGATTATCAAAATTTATATCTCAAAGCTCCTCTCGCAATTTTTTGCTATATTTATCTAGCACAATACCACTAGTCCATATATTTTTGGGCAAAAATGGTATATTTATTTTATTATAAAGTTCTACAATTTGGAGTGGACTTTTGCCAAGACTTATCATCATAGCTACCAGTGATCACATACTACACCCGCTGATAGCCACTATTTCATAACCTTCTTCTATCAATGCTTGATATACTCATATATGTGCAAATCATCTTGCTCATCAGCCACTAAGTGCTAGTCATATTCTTTTTTTCATATATTTTTTTATGTATTAAATTTTAGTCCATTCGCCAAAACTTTTCCTATTCATAGATATATATTAGTATTATTGTCTGACTGGATATATATATATTGATTATCTATGATATTATTACCGATAATTTGTGCATCATCGCCGTCTAGCGTTCCATCACTAAATAACTTTTCTATTTTGTGGATATCGCTTATTTTTACTAGCGATTTGGTTGCAAATTTACCAAATAGCTTTGCAAATGTATGAGTCAATATATATCATTTGAAGTTAATTTTGGCAATTATTACGCCTAATGTAGATTTGTATATTTGATTTGATAGAAGTTTTGCTTTTTCGTTTTTTTTACCAAAATCATAATAATATATATATTCATCTTTTTGATAAAATTGTCACTGTGATATATTTATACCAAATTTATTATATATATATTTTAGGAAGTTTTGTATTTGTGCGGTATATTTTTCAGTCAGAATATTTGTATCATCTCACAATAAAACTTTTTGGGAAATTTTTTCAAATTTTGCTACAAAAAATCCACCTGTTTGGTTTTTGTGAGGAAAAAGTCTAATCAGATTATTGGTCTGATGTATATCTAGTCAATGTCCAAGCATTCCGGGCTGTAGTCATACCCGACTAAGATCTACTAAATTTATATCACTATAAGCTGCCAAAAACTTAGCAACGACTCATTCATTTTCTATAGGATTTAGTGTACAAGTGCTATATATCATACTGCCACCTAGCTTTAGCGATATATACATATCCTGCAATATTTGGAATTGAAGTTTTGCATTTTTGTTTATCAAATCCAATGATCGATGTTTCAAAAATCTTGTGTCTCTATGGCAAGTTCCTTCACCACTACATGGAGCATCTACCAATATATGATCAAATGTTTCTGGCAAATTTTTGGATATATATTTTGTGTCGTGACCAGTTGAAATAATGTTAGCGAGTCAGTATTTTTGTATATTTTTGGTCAATACTTGCTGTCTATTGCGATCAAATTCATTACTTACCAATATTCCATCTCAGATTTTTGATAATATATTTGCAATTTGTATAGTTTTGCCACCAGGACTTGCGCATACATCTAGCACTATATCTCACGACTTGATATCCAATAATCCAGCAGGCAGTGCGGCAGAAGTTTCTTGTACATAAAAATACCCCGCCTCATGATATATATTTTTGCCCAAGCCTCATTTTTGGTGATCATGCACTGCTATATAGTGGTTTAGTATATTTATATTTGGTTTTTGCAATTGGACTCAAGTTTTATAAATCAGATCATATATATATTCTGACTTGAAGTCTTTATCTATTATGGTTATAGTCTTGGCTAATGGTTTATTTCGACAAATTTCATATTGCAAAAAATCTTCTAGTCAGATTATATTTGATATATATTTTAGATAATGATTCATAGCCAATATATATATATTTGGTGATATTTTTCAAATAAACAAAAATCCAATATAAATATTGGAAATTATGTATTTAAGAAAGTGTATTTTTTATACTACAATTCATTTTTTTTTCATAATAATGCATTGATAACTGCTAATATTATAGAAAATATAACTACAGACCAAAATCATCAATTAATAGCAAATCCATCTACAAAACTATCTGTCAACAAAATCATAAAATAACTAATTACTAGTGATACTAGACCAAGACTTAAAAAATTTAGTGGAAAAGTTACCAAACGCAATAAAAAACCCACAGTAGCATTTAGCACTGCTAATACCAAAGCAAATATAATTGCACCAGTTAAAGTAGCCTGTATACCTGGAGAAACTTGTGCAGCTACAAAAACAGCAATTCAAGATACCAATAGATTTATCAAAAAGTTCATAATATATATGTTTATGATATAAATGTAATTTCACAATATATATATCAAAACAAAAATCAAGATATAATTATGTAATAAAAAAATCTCTAAATACCCCAAATATTAGTTTTATTAAGACTTTTTGCATAATAAAAAAAGCCGTACCCTTCAGGGTACGGATTACATTATGTAAACTGTACTTTGTGAATATAAAAAATCGTAATGTTATATAATATACAGCAATTTGTACACCATACCCTGAAGGGTATGGCTTTATTGCTTTTACAAGTTGCTTTTGTTTGTATTATATATTCAATAAAATTTTTAGCTATTGATAATTTTTATAATTTTATCTAAGTCGGATATTTCATTATATAGATAAGGAGATATTCTGACTGTTCATCTATTTTGATTCATGACTTCATGCAGTGGCTGAGCGCAATGTCAACCCGTTCTGACACATATATTTTGCTCTAGCAGTTTATGTCAAATTGATAATTGATTTTTGGGTCGGTTATTTATATTTATAGCAAAAATTGCTAATCTAGGTATATCATCACGATATTCATACAACATTTTTGCATTGATTTTACCAAGATTGTAATTATCAAATCGATATTTTACAAATTTTTGGTCGTGATCATATATATACTCATATCATCATATACTATCTATATAATCAACAGCCGCACCAATGCTCACGGCACCTATCATATTTGGTGAGCCAGCTTCTCGTCAGTCAGATCATCCCAATAATTTATAACCCCCCAAATCTACTTGCTCAATTATACCACCACCAAGTATAGGTGGAGTCAGTTTTGATAATAAGTCATCTGTCATATATATGCATCATATGCCAGTATATGCCATCATCTTGTGTCATCATCGTATCATGATATCTATACCTAGATCCGCCACATCAGTATATATATGACCAAGCGTCTGCGATGC
>JAYWGF010000207.1:0-3806 GCA_043778395.1 bacterium
CAAGCAATGGATCGATGATTGCGCTGATGATGACACGATACATTGTTTCAGTGAAAAGATCCAAAAATTATTGAATTGCTATAAAGTATTTGAAATTAATCGATGGTAGGATGGCAGAGTGGTCGAATGCGGTGCCCTCGAAATGCACTGTACGAGTGATCGTACCCAGGGCTCAAATCCCTGTCCTACCGTTTTTTTTATAATAAAGATGCCATATGTTAAAATGTCGTTTTTTTGAAGTATCATAATATCTGCATAAAAGCTAAATAATAACTTGCAAATCCTGCAATATTTGTAATTTCTCAGCTATTTTAGATTTGACGTACCCAATCGACTCATAGATCTCCGCGATCTCTTGTTGTTTTGCAAGATCAAATGATCAGTTTGGAAGAGTTGGTATTTTGATAGTAGTTTCCAATATATGTTTTTTAAGTAAACTTTTATAATTTTCATGACTTGATAAAAATATCTGCAATTGTTGTTCAAGAATATAATGCAAATATTTAAAATTAATACTTTCCTTACTTTTAAGATATAATATTCAACAATTTTGCGATAAAGAAAATTTTTCTGCTGTAATCTTTTTAACTTTTCAAGCATATCACACAGTGGATATTAATAATACATTTTCATCAGGGAAATCAGTTAGAGAATATGAATAGTCATTGATTTTTCAAAAAACTCATTCGATAGTATTACCACTATATACGTCATAATCTCAATGATTTATATCAACAAACTGCTTAGTTATCATACTAGCTTTACTATCTTTTTCAAAAACGCAAATATCACTAATTAAAAAATCTTTAATATTTCATACCTCTTCTACCAATACCTGTAACTTACCAATTCTCTCCTGATAATCTTTAATTTTTGTCTTAAACTCATCAATCAGAACATATTGTGATGCGATTTCTTGCTGTGCCTGTAAGTCAAAATCTCAAATTTCATTTGTTGGTATTTCAATCTCTACTTGTTCAACCATCCAAGGATATACTTTTGTGAACTCATTTTCTGAGTTATCTCATTTTCTACCCTTTGCCAATCATCTCAAAATAGGTTCTAAAATATGTTGTACATAATCAATATCAATATTATTACACTTGGGAACTAAGACTCATCTATCTCAATTCACATTAAATTTTCATTTTATTACTTTGATGTATCATGCAAAGCCATTGGTAGCCCAAGTAATATGCGTACCATCAAGATCAAAACTATCAATAAAAGTTAGCGGTTCATTATTTGATGCAGAAAAAACTGGATAATCTCATTTATGTCACATACCATAACTTTTGGTATAGAGAGATTTTCCTTTAACAACATCAAATATATCAGAAATTTTTACTATTTTCATACAGTAGATTTATCTGATAAATTTTTCAATAAATCTTTATACTCTATCATCACATTATTAGTTTCATCAATTAGTTCTATAAATTCTTGAAGCGTTGCAGTGGATTTTTCATCTTGAATACCAAGAGCTACTTTTTCTTCATTAGACCATCGTCTATCTACTGACCAATCTTTTTCTGGGTCAAATAAACTAATATCCTGTAGTTTACACCTTGGATCAATATTAAATTTTGAAAATAGATTTTTCTGTCATCTTGATAGTCATTTGAATTGATTATAAGCTGAAACCGCATCATTAAGATGGTTTGTATCAGTATCAAAACGATAAATATCAAACGTCTCACCGATTTCGCTGACGAGATAGGTAAATATTGGATCAGTTTGAATTTCTTTTTGAATATCGTACTTTTTGGTAATGATGAGGATGTAGGTCTTTTTGGTCGTGGTAAAAAATGTCTTGAGAGGTAACGATATGATTGCATCCAAATAACACTGCTCAAGCAAATACTTACGCAAGTGTTTATCATTTTGGCGTATCAAAAATCCATCAGGTACCACCACCAAAGCTTGTCATCATGGCTTAAGTCACTTGATAATCCATTCTGTAAATAATCACTCAATACCAATAGATGATATAGTATAATCTCTTTCTAATCATGCTTTCTTAATTTCCTCTTTGAGGTTACTACTACCACTAACTACATATGGAGGATTAGTCAAAATCACATCATATTTATTTGGTTCAGGATCTCTTAGCGTTCCAAGGATAGAATTAGTTTTGAGAGTAAACGTACGATTAAATAGTTCTGCAAATTGTGGAGTAATACTTGGATTATCTTTGATAAGATCACAAAAATAAATAAGCATGTTTGCCTTTGCCAAAATGATGGTTTTTTGTTCATCTTTATCAAATCACTTGTCATATCATATCAGATTAATTTTAGAATCAAGGATATTATTTTTGACTTCATAAAACTTATCGACATTATCAAGAACAGTTTCAAGTAGAAACTTACCTACTCCGCATGCAGGATCACCCACAGTCATACCAGGTTTAATATCTGCCATCTTGACCATCGCCCTCACTACCTTGAGTGGCGTAAAATATTGTCATCGGTTTTTCTTACTGATTGATTCTTTAAGAAATGACTCAAATAGTTTTGATTTAAAATCATGATCGATATATTTGAGTTCACCGTATTTATCAAATCTTTCAAGAACCTTTTTGAAGACCGTACTATATCATTCTACTGCTTTATCGTCTTTGGATACAAAAATTGTCCCATTGATAATGGTTGTTTTATCCTTTATATTTTCAGGAAAGAGTGACTTAATCTTCTTTCTGATATTATTTGCATAATACTCAAGTACTTGTTCTGGACTATCAGTTTGGTACATTTCCATCACAAATCAAAAACTATTGATACTTTGTAAAATACCTAAATCAGAAAGATATTTGAATATAAAAAGCTCTACAAACGTATAAAGACAGTTTTCAGGAGTTGCTCAGCTTACAGATCGGATATCTTGTCGAATTGATTTTGCGAGGTTAGATGGATCGACGAGTTCTTTAGCTTTGATCTGGTCATTATGGTCACTAATGCTATCATCTATCTTGATGAGTAGTTTTTCAATTGTTTCATCTTGATAGTTCCAGTTGGTCAAAATTTGATTACCTTGTTCGTCGAGAATACGATTTCATGTTTGAGGATTGATCCAGATAGATTTGGTGCCATCTGTTGCAATATATACTTTTGCTCATAAAACCTTTGCTACTTCTAATTCTTGATCAATTGCCCTCTGTTGCGTCTTTACTGATGCAAAAGTTTTAGGTATTTTAGTTTCTACGACAGCAAAAACTTTTTTTCATCAACCCATTAAAATATTATCAGGTTTTTTCTTTGAGAGATGAAGATAGTCTTTATTTTCGATGATCCCATGTTGTACAAGGTGGTCAAGATTGGTTGCTCATAAAATATAGTACATCCATTTTCATACTTTAGTACCCATATTATGAATTGATCAATATTGTATAATTTGTTCAGACATAAAATTATAAGAATGAATAAATTTTAATCTAAATGTTTAAATAATGGTTTTAGACTAGCAAAGAGATAATAAATCTATGTATTGCCAATTGTTAAAATTAATAACTAATAATTGTAATAAATTATATGTCAATATTTTGACACATCTTTAGATTACTAATACGCTACATAAAATCAAGTAATCGCAATTAATAACTAAAAATAATCAGACTATCAAATTATTTATGATATATTTTTTTCTATGATTTCATTGTAGATACAATATCGATATGTGATGAAAAATGCTTCTACCATGCCATTGATATATGCTGTGAGTAGTATGAGTATCCCCACGACGACGCTCAATGCTGTATTTGTGATATAGTCACCGAATCATGCATAGTTTCATATCCGCAAGATGGC
>JAYWGF010000208.1:0-3803 GCA_043778395.1 bacterium
ACTTGATTATGAATGAATGGGCTGACGCCCATACAAAAACTGCAAGAATTTCTACAGTCAAAGTGTCACCCTAATTGTGCAATAGAACAATATTTGACATATATATTTTTATGATTATAATATAATTATAATTTACCAGTAATATATATTATGATAGATAAATTGATATTAAAATTTATACAATTGACTGAAAATCAAAAAATCACTAGTAAGGATAAAATTTTTCTTTTTCGCCAATTAGCTTACCTTGTGGCTGGAGGTGTTTCTATTACCGATGCATTACAGGTAATATGATCCAATACTGATAAATTTAGTATCAAATATAATACAGCATTGATTTATGATTATATCAAATCTTGAGAATCTTTTAGTAAATCGCTAAGTCGTATACCCAAATATTTTGATGAAACTGATATAAGTATCATACGTAGTGGAGAGTCGACTGGTAATCTTACGACTGTATTACATCATTTGGCAAATGAGTATGAATTTATCAATGATATAAAGTCAAAATATATCTCTGCTATGATATATCCTAGTATACTATTGACACTAAGTATAGCGGCAGTGGGTTTTTTGTTCACTTTTGTATTACCAAGCATATTTGAATTAGTGCAAAATGTAGAAGGTGCACAGATACCGGGCTATACTTTGGCTATTATGGCTATGACCAATTTTGTGGTAAATTATAATATATATATATTATTATCTATAGCTATATTTGTATTATTTTTTGGTTTATGGATAAGCACAAATAGATGATATAGGATTTTTTTTGAATGGATAATATGACTACCATGAATCGGTCCTATAGTCAGAAACTATCATATGGTAAAATTTTTTCGTTATATGAAATTGATGTACAGTAGCTGAATTAGCTATTTGGATATATTTTTTTATTTGCAAAAGATTATGGATAATCCTACATATACATATCATATAGAGAATATAATTATCGGTATACGCAAAGGTCAGACTATATATGATAATCTCAAATTTGCCAAAATAATCATACCAGGCGATGCTGCTGCACTGATACAAGTATGAGAAACTACTGCCAATATACCCAATAGCATAGATAATATTATAAATATATATGACAAAGAACTAAAATCTGCATTAGATAATTTGAATAAAATTATAGAACCGGTTATGGTAGTGCTGGTGGGCTGTGTAATTGGGCTAATTGCTGGCAGTGTATTTGGGATCATAGGTGCTATTATGGATACGGCTAGTGCTTGAGGTTTATAAATATAAATATATAATCTGACTTATTTTATAAAAATATATATATAATGTGTATATTGAATTGAAAGATTATAATTTTATAAAAACTTTTTCACTTAGAAAAAATTCTGTTTATAAAGATAAATTATATGTTTTATTTGAAAAAAACCCTTGGTACAATTGAGATAAGTTTTTGATATACGATGCTTTTAGTAAAAAATATGATTTGGTATATAATAAAAAAGTTTTTGAAATTCTTGATTTAGATGAAAAGTGCTATGATTTATGCAATGAAATAGAGCAAAAAATCATTGAACTTCAGCATATATCAAAGTATAAAATTTTTGATAAGTTTATAACTTATAAGGAATTTATTATTTACGAAAATATTCCCAAATATATATCCAAAAAAAGCTTTATTGATTTTAGTGATAAAAATTATCTTTCTAATGCAATAATTTGATCATATTATATGTTAAATATCGATAATGATAAATATAATCTTGCTTGACATATCGATATTATGGTTGATTGAATAAATAGAGAATTTGACAAAGAATATATATTGCCAGATGATATTGTAGATTTTATAATCAAATATCCTAAATATACAAATTCTATAAAAGAATTTTATAATTTGACCTGATTGGATTTTGATAATTTTAAAAAATTTATAAATCTTAATAAATCTTATATTAATATTGAAACCGATATATGTGTTGATAAAGATTTACCATTTTAGTAAAAGCGTATACAAAAATATATTTTTATTTCAAGATATTTTTATCATAAAATATGATAGATTTTTGTTATCAAATATATATTATATTTTCAAAGCTATAATATAGCAAGTCAGAATATTTTTTTATATCATAAATTTGACAAATGAAAATCACAAGTGTAAAAGCAATAGAGGTACTAGATAGTCGTGGTAATCCCACAGTAGAGGTAAATATAACACTAGAATCAGGTCATATAGGTAGGGCAATTGTGCCTTCTGGAGCTAGTACTGGTATACATGAGGCGCTGGAGCTTCGCGATGGTGATAAAAATAGATATTTGGGTAAGGGGGTTTTGGATGCTGTAAATAATGTAAATAACATAATAGCTCCTACAGTAGTAGGTCAAGATTTTAGTGATGTGAGGTCTTTGGATAAAATTATGATAGAATTGGATGGTAGTGCAAACAAAGCAAAACTATGAGCAAATGCAATCTTGGGTGTAAGTATGGCATTTTGTGTAGCTAGTGCTGCTGCAAAATGACTAAAATTATATCAATATTTGGACTTACAAAATCCTAATATATTACCAATACCAATGATGAATATCATAAACGGTGGTAGTCATGCAGATAATAGTCTTGATTTTCAAGAATGTATGATAGTACCAGTAGGAGCAAAATCTTTGACTGAAGCTGTGCGTATGTGAGCAGAGGTATTTCATACATTAAAATCTATACTCAAAGCACAGTGAAATATTACTGCAGTAGGTGATGAGGGTGGCTTTGCTCCAAATTTGGCTAGTAATACTGAAGCGCTGCAAGTAATTATGCAAGCTATATCAAAAGCTGGATATAACACTGATCAAATCAAACTAGCACTAGATGTAGCATCTAGTGAATTTTACAAAGATGGTAAATATGAATTAAAAGGTGAAGGTAGATCTTTGACTAGTGAGGAACTTGTAAGTTTTTATGAAGAGCTTGTAGCCAAATTTCCAATTATATCTATAGAGGATGGTATGGCAGAAGATGATTTTGGTGGGCGAAAATTACTAAATCAAAAACTTGGCGACAAAATCATGACAGTCGGCGATGATTTATATGTGACCAATATATCTAGATTGCAAATGTGAATAGATGATAAATTAGCAAATAGTATTCTTATCAAATTAAATCAAATTGGTTCTGTAAGTGAAACACTTGACGCAATACACTTGGCTCATAGCCACAATATGCATTGTATTATCAGTCATAGATCTGGTGAAACAGAAGATACATTTATAGCTGATTTGGCTGTAGCGACTGGTGCTGGATTTATCAAAACATGATCACTATCTAGAACCGATCGTATTGCAAAATATAATCAACTCATCAGAATAGAGGCCGAGCTTGGCGCAAATGCAAAATATGGCAAATAAGTATATATATCAGATATATATTCTGACTTTATAGTATGAAGAAAAAATCTTAGCCGATGAAGCTAGGATTTTTAGTTTTTATATAATTTAATATACTTTCTTTATCTAAAATAAATTCATTCATGTTTTTAATCACAAATATATCTAAATCTGAATTATTGGAAATATTAAATAAATTATTTGATTCTATGTTATTTGTTTGTACTACAACTTTTGTTTTATATTTATTTTTAATACACGCTTTTTTCAATAATTCAATTGTTGTTTCTAGTGACTCATTTTCTTTTTGAATTCTTATTGGTATAGGTACGAGTATTTGTTCTATTTTTAGAAATCAATCTATTCATTTATTTCCACGTAGTGGGTTTAAAACCCCCAGCTTTAGCTGGACACGGTGCAACGAAGTTGCAAAGTAATGGGATATATATAATAATGGT
>JAYWGF010000209.1:0-3780 GCA_043778395.1 bacterium
ATACGTCCTACTGGATTACTAGATCCCATCACATATATATATCCCAAAAGTTGAGACTATAATTTTTTGTTGGCAAATATGCAAAAAACGTTTGATAAAAAGCCACATTTGGTCAAATTTCTTGATGGATATGAGCACGCTACAGTGGAAGATGTATTTGAAGATATATGAAACGAAGAGGACGCAGAGTGATTTGATACTATAGATGATATATCTACATAATATATATAGTCAGACTATATTTTGATATAGCTAATATATTTTATTATATATAATAGTCAAAAGAATTATTTATCATAGGTTAGTTTTGTAGGTTTTATTTGTATATATGTTTGTGATATTGAATAAATATTGGATAAAATAAAATGGAGGTGATGATGATTTATAATTTATACATACAATGTCAAAAATACTAATAGATAAATATATAAAATCTATAAACGATATATATAATGCATGATGATCTACAGAGCACAGTTTTCGTGCAACTGTCAAAGATTTGCTAGAATCTATGGATAGTAATATTTTTGTGCAAAATGAATCTGAAAGAATAAGATGAGTAGGTATGCCAGATCTCACAGTCCAAAATAAAAAAAATTCTCAAATCAAAGTCTGACGAGTAGAATGTAAAGATATATGGATAGACTTAGATTACAAAAAAAACCAAGATCAACTAGATAGATACATATGAGCATTTGACAATTTTATATATACTAATCATCTAGAGTTTGTATTTTATCGTGGTGGTAGGGTAGTGGATAAGTTATCGCTAGGTAAATTTGATGAAAAAGCAAAAAAGATAATTTGGAATATTGAAGATATATTTGGTGATAATGTGAGTAAGTTAGAGAATTTATTGTCTGACTTTATGAGTTATGGAGGTCAGACTATATCTTCATCTATAAAATTAGCCCAAGTCATGGCATCCAAAGCCAAGCTTATCAGCTATGCTATCAAAGCAATTTTGAATGGTGACGAAAAAGATTCAGAGTTATTTGGTCAAATTGCTTCATTTAGAGAGGTATTGATACATGATCTGAGCGTGGATGGATTTGCAGATATGTATGCACAAACCATAGTATATGGTCTATTTGCAGCCAGGATCAATGATACTAGTTCGCAAAATTTTAGTAGAGAAGAAGCCAGCAAACTACTCCCAAAAACCAATCCATTTTTGCGTCGGCTTTTCAATCAAATATCCATAGATGATGCTACAGATAATCGTATATCATATATAATTGATGATTTGATACTTATATTTCGTGCTACAGATATGGCAAAAGTCATGACAAACCATGGCAAAAATACAGCAATGCAAGACCCTATATTACATTTTTATGAAACATTTTTGGGTGAGTATGACCAATCTATGCGCAAAGCAAAGTGAGTATATTATACTCCTCAGCCGGTGGTAGATTTTATAGTTAGGTCAGTGGATAAGATATTGATAAAAGAATTTGGTCTCAGGGACGGACTCGCTGATACTACCAAAATAGACCATACATATATAGATCCGCAAGACGTGACACACAAAAAAATCCTTACTAAATCAATACATCAAGTCCAAGTCCTCGATCCAGCTACTGGTACGGGTACATTTTTGGATACTATTATCAAACATATATATACTCAAAATTTCCAATCGCAAGCTGGTTCACGATCTAGCTATGTCAAAAATGACATCCTGCCTAGGATACATGGTTTTGAATTATTGATGGCGAGCTATGCTATGTGTCATCTCAAACTTTGACAAACTCTCAAATCGCTATGATACGACAATAGTTCTGACCAAAGACTTGGCGTATATCTGACCAATTCTCTAGAAGAACCAAATGATGATATACATACTTTATTTTCTTCAGTTTTGGCAAAAGAATCCAAAGAGGCGGGTGAGATCAAAAAAAATCAACCTATCATGATCATAATAGGTAATCCACCATATAGTGTAAGCAGTACCAATAAGTCAGAATATATTACTAATCTCATAAAAGATTACAAAAAAAATCTCAATGAAAAGAAAATAAATTTGGACGATGATTATATCAAATTTATCCACTATGCACAAGATTATATAGATCGTAATGGTAGTGGTATAGTAGCATATATCAGCAATAATAGTTTTGTAGATGGTATCACACATCGTCAGATGAGGCTAAATTTGATGCAGACTTTTGATGATATATATATAGTAGACTTGCATGGCAATAGCAAAAAGAAAGAGAAAACTCCCGATTGATGAGTGGATCAGAATGTTTTTGATATACAGCAGTGAGTAAGCATAAATATATTTATCAAAACTGCCAAAAAACAGGCTGGTGCTCTGGCTACTATACATCATACAGATATATATGGTCGCAGAGAAGTCAAATATGATATACTAGATCGTAGTGATATATATAGTATGGATAGTCTGACTTTGCTGCCTCATGCACCATATTACTTTTTTGTCCCCAAGGATTTTAGTTTACAGTCAGAATATGATAAATTCATCAAAGTTGATAATTTGTTTGGAGCATATAGTGTTTGAATTTGAACTAAAATAGACTGAATTGCTATAGATTTTGATAAAAGCAAATTAGAAAATAGAATATTAGATATACTGCAAAATAAACTTTCTTTGGATGAAATAAAAAACAAATATCAATTATGAGATAATAGTACTTGGGAATATTGAAGAGCTATAACTTCAAAATATATAAAATCAAAAATTTGCTTATATGATTATAGACCTTTTGATAAAAGATATATATATTATGATTCTTCATTTTTATCAAGAAATAGGTGAAATGTGATGGATAACTTTTTTGAAAAAACAAATTTATGATTAGAATTATCAAAAACAGACATAAATTTTGTAAACTTTATAAGCAATATAATTAGTGACGAACACTTTTGATGAGCAAAAACATACAAATTTCCATTATATATATATGGCACTGATTTGGCTGGTAATCAGACCAAGACCCCAAATTTGAATATGGAGCGAGTGAGGAAACTTATCCCCTCTACCCAATTTATCCCCCCTACCCCCCTTTTCAAGGGGGACTGAGAGCAGTCAGAGTACCCCCTTACAAAGGGGGTCGGCGAAGCCGGGGGAATACTTACCTGAAGCGAAGGAAATTGACAATTTATCCCCCCTACCCCCCTTTTCAAGGGGGACTGAATGTCTTTGGATTGAAGCTCGTCAGAGTACCCCCTTGCAAAGGGGGTCGGCGAAGCCGGGGGGATTTCTTTAGATAATGAAGCCGGAGGGACAAAAAATAGCCAAAAAATAAGAGTCCTTAGGCAACATCCAGTAGATCACTATATATTAGATTTTTATATAGCTAGTGCAAAGTTGGCGATAGAAATAGATGGTGATAGTCACTTTACATCAGATTGACTAAAATATGATGAAGAAAGGACTGACATATTATCTACATATAATATAAAAGTTTTGAGATTTACAAATGATGATATATATCATAATCTTGCATGAGTCACCAAGATTATATATGAAGAATTTGCAAAAAGATATAACAAAATAGAAAATCCAAATTTTACAAAAGAAGATATACAAAAAAGATGACTTATATGCAATGGTGCCCACTTACCATATAATCCCAACAATATAGATAACGCAAAATCTTTGAGAAAAGAAATGACCAAAGCGGAACAAAAAATTTGGTTTGAGCTTTTGTGTAATTTTATCTCCCCTACTGCTATATTTATCCCCCCTACCCCCCTTTTCAAGGGGGAACCAAATCCTTGAGATTTCCCGCTTATAAACGGGGACTGAGA
>JAYWGF010000210.1:0-11890 GCA_043778395.1 bacterium
TGATCAGAAGACCGACACACTACCAAATCCACAAATGATTTGCAAGAAAAGGGTAAATTTTTGACTACAATGCAAGCCAAGGATTGAAGTATGGGATTTGATTTTATTTGAGAATATACCAAAATAATTACCAATAAATTGATAGAATATAATACGCAAGACGGTAGAATGGTAAGTACTGCATTTGAGGTTCTTGATGATGATAAAGTCAAAATTGTACAGTTATTTGATGCGGAAAAAATAAATTCTGAAGATTTGCAAATAGCTTGACGACAACATATACTAGATAATTTCAAAAAATATATAACAAATAAGTCAGAATATAAATAATATAAATATATTTCAAAAACAAAAAATGTCAAATATAAAATGTTGAAAAACATATGATTATATATATATTGTTATTGTAAATATTTATTTGATAACTAAAATAATGAAAAAAATATTATTAACCATTGGATTTTTGGTAATATTGTGAGGATGTGGAACCAAGCAACTTGACGATATGAATATGACTTGAAACGCAAAAAAATGAGTTGCAAGTGGAAATCTGAATACTGGTAATGCATACGATGGTGCTATAGTAGAGCAATTTGCAAGTGGTAGTGATAAAGTAATAGATGGCAATACTACCAAATCATGACAAGCGAATGATCAAATTATTACCGATATGAAGCCTAGTCGTGTTAGCGATGAGTGATGTATTTGGAAAAAATATAGCAAATTTGGAATAACATTTTTATGAGAAAAATGTGAACTGGATGGTAGATCTTTGGAAATAGTGGCTATAGACTCAAAACAAGCATTTGCTATCAAACAAGATAATTATGATATAGATCCAGAAAATTTGGATGATACATTATGATTGCAGGTTTTTGACACAAAATGATCTACTATAGCTGATACTATCAAGAAAATAGCAGGTAGCTCTTGTGATATAACCAAAATTACCAACAAAACTATTGATTCTTTTGATTTATATACTGTCAAAGACAATAGCAATACTAGCGACGGTAATTGTAGTGGATATGCAGACACAAATGCGGACGATAGCAAATTATTTTTGATTGATACAAATAAGCCTACCAAGATAGTGTTTATGAATATAACTAATCAACAAAATCTTATAGATCTCAAAAATCTCAAAATAAACTAGATATATAATAGGTCAGAATATTATTGATATAAATCAAAAAAATATCCTGACTTTTTATTTTGTTGCAAAATGTCGTAATATATATATTATAAATTATAAATTTAATTTTGATCAAAAAAAGATGAATTTTGAATCAGCGTATATTAGATTACAGGAAATTTATAATACTATAAATAGTCAGGAAATACTAGATATAGATAAACTTAGCGAATTGCAGGTGGAGGCAGATTGACTTTATGTTTTTTTGCAATCTATTATCAATAAACCCACCACTACACCAAATGAAGTTTTATAATTTTTGTTACAAAAAATGATACTTGATAAAATATCTGATATATTGATAGAAGAATCTAGTCATAATATATATTATCTCAAAAATCAAACCAATAATATAAATATCAAATTATCTCAATGAACTGATAATAAGTTTTTGATAATAAATTTGAATTGAGGTATAACTATAAATTTTGATCATCAAACAAATGCAAAAACTGATATCCAAATTATAAATATATATCAAACAAGCCAAACAAAATCTGTATGCAATGCCATTCTTCACGAAAATTCAAAAACTAATATATATATATTGTCATTATTGACAAAATGAAGTGACGTGGTTGTAGATGGCAATATATATATAGCTCCTGGAGCTAATTGAAGCTCGGGTCATTTACTTGAAGAGAACTTGATACTAGATCCAAATATAAAAATATATGCGAAACCTGTACTGGATGTACAAAATAGTCAAGTATCTGCAAGTCATGCAGCCAGGATAAGCAAGATAGATAACAAGAGTCTTTTTTATATGATGAGCAGATGACTTAGTAAGCAAATCGCTACAGATATAATTTTGGATGGATATATAAACAATATTTTAGATAAATTTGAATTTTCTGAAAAAACAAAAAAAACCATAAAAGAAATGATTTTGAAGTAAAATTATCTATCTTCACAATAGCCCATCTATACTACCTTTGAAGATCAATTTTATAGATAAAAGTTTTTTTTTACTAAAAAATATCACAAATAATATAAACCGTAGCATCTGTCAAGTAAATCAAATAAAATAAAATAAAAGCTTTTCTAAAAAATTTGCATTATTTTTTACAAAAAGTATTCTATTTTTACTTTTATTGTAAATTTGATCTATATCCAAAAAACTGGCCTGAAGTTTGGTTTTTTGGGATTCGTAATGATTGATATATATATTGGTCAGATTATATATATATATTCATTTATTGGTAATTTTGGTAGTCATATCCAAATCTTCATACACAAAACTCATCCTTTCGTCATACAAATTATCTACAAATATCTGTCTTTTACCAAAAATACATATACTAGGACAACAGCAAATTTGCTGATAAGAATATATGCCATGATCATGATTTGGCTTTGATAAATATATCCAGCCAAATATTTTATGCCAAATCATTGACTTAATATCATTTTTTTTATGAATGGGTTCTGGCCACATCATCCAATAATGTATCGTGGCATATCATTGCGTTTGGATATTATTTGTATTAGCAAATTTTACAGTCGGAAATAGCAAAAAATCTTTTTTTTGAATTTGCCATATATACATATATGAATACAAGATATTTTTTGTGAAATCTAGCGTAAACTCCGTATCATCATCCAATATAAACAGATATTCTGATTTTGAGTTTTTTATACCAAAATTTCTGACATAGCTGACTCATTGATTTGGCAAAAAGGCAGTATTGATATTAGTGATTAGTTCAGTTTCAGTCAGAATATTTTGATAATATATATATTCTTGCTGTGTCAATATCTTATCTATCAGTATATATATGGACTTTGGCTTGAGGGATTGATTTTTGATACTAAGCAAAAGTCTTTGCAGATTTTGCAAATTTGGCCTAGTAGATATAACAATATCAAAATTCATAAAAATAATATATATATTCTGACTTTAGTATCAAATAAAAATCTTATTTTCGATAAAATTCCAGTAATTTTAGGCTTTTTTTGTCATAATTCGATATCAATACTTCGTTGTCGAGATTTGCAAAAGAAATAGATTTGATATATATTTTTCAACTTAATTCAATCATAGAATAATTTTCATATCATGTATTTATGAAGTTGAATTTTTTGTTTTGATATGTATCATTGGCGATAGCTCCAAAACAAATCAAGTCTATAATGGGCTTATCATTGTGAATTTCTTGACAAATTCATCTGTTTACAAATTTTCAAATAACTTTTCAATTATTTAGATTGATAATATATTGAGAAATTCAGTCATAATTTTGTACTATAAAATTTATATGTTTTTGTTTTGGATCTATATGTATAAAACTCAAAAAAACTTCTTTTTGAACTGGCTCTTGGGATTTTTTGTATTTTTGATTTATTGTATTGTACGGCATATATATTTTGTATTTTTTACTTCATTTAGTAATTTGGAAATAATCATTTAGATTATTTTTTGTAGTATAAAACTGTACTTTTGAGTTTCAAATAGATATATTTCAAGAATTAAGTATTATTCAATAATAATCTTTATTTAAATTTTCTTTATTATTCAAAAGTCAGATTATATTTGATTTATCTATATCGCTAGATATTTTTGTATTTGCTAAGCAAATATTTGTATAGTATCATTAAAATACACATATAAATATCATAAGCAATAATTTTTTCATTTTTTTTGAATCAAAAATTAAATATTTATAGTCAAAATCTATATATCTTACTGGCAAGATTCGCACATCACCGCCTCAAAAGGATTTACCGGACACATACCTTCGTATAATAATCCTGCCTTTAGTTTATCTACATATTCATCTCATTTTTCTAATCTCAACTTTGCCTCAATTTGCGTTTTGGTCATACCATCATATACCACTTCTTCACTGATATTTGACTTAACTCCACCAAACCATCTTTTTACTGTCGTATCTTGTATATTAGTAGTATTATCTGACTTATCTTCTTGTGGTTTTTCTGAATCTACGGTTCTACCACCAAATCCACCTCTAGCTCATCTTTTATTTACATCTTGAGTATATTTTTCTCACTGTATATTTTTTTCTATAAAGCAATAATATGTTCATTTTAGTCATTGACGTCGTGCATACATATATATATCATCCAGCTTATCTCTATAATTTTCTGCACAATATAAATTTCTACTGATTCATTGATCTATATATTTTTGCCAAGTAGCTGCTATATCTATCTGTGCGTTTGGGCTAGATTCATATACCGTTTTGTACACATCCAAATCTAATAAGTCAGACAATTCTGATAATTTTTGTACTGATCATTGATTTTGTAAAATTTTGTTTTTTATATCTTCAGATCGTATGTCATTTGATTTTAGTGTATTGACTAAATCTTGCACTACTATAGTAAATTTACCATGAAGAGTTTCTCTACTATATATATTACTATAAAATGGCTCAATACCACTGCTAGTACCTGCTATATTGCTAATACTTGCAGTAGGCGCTATAGCCAATAATAATATATTTCTTCTAGGAGCGTAAGGATATTTATTAGAATCATAGTCAGCAAATGTTCATTTGATCGCGGCCAGTTCTTGTGATTTTGCCAAAGCAGTATCATATATGACAGATCAGAGATAATCTGACACTTTTAGAGCTTGTGGGCTATCATAAGATATATTTAGCTTTAGCAATAATTCACCAAATCACATCACACCAAGACCCAAAGGTCTTAGGTCTATACTATTTTTTTTTGCTTCAGGTGTAGGATAAAAATTTATATCTACTATATTGTCTAGTGCTTGTATGGCTATTTTTACAACTTTTTGAATTTCTTGTGAATCTATTTGAGATATCTTATCATCAATACTCATAACCCTCAAGTCAGAATATTTTATTGATTTAAAATCTGATTTTAGATATTTGCTGAGATTTAGACTTGCTAATGTGCAAACTGCAGTACTATCCTCACGATTAGCTATACTTATCTCAGTACAAAGATTGCTAGAATGTATATTTGCATAACTTAAGGCTTGGTTGTGTCTATTGTGAGTATCTTTGAAATTTATCCAATAATTACCAGTCTTGGCAGCTCTTGATAATATTTCCAAATATAATTTTTTAGCTTCAGTTTTCTTTCGTGTTTTTAGTTCTCAGTTTTCGGCTTTTTGTATATATATATGGTAGTATTTGCTAAAATCTGGTCATCGTGTTTCCGTGAGTTCAGGACATTCTTTTGGATCAAACATATATCGTGGTGCATCATCTACTACCCTTTGCATAAATTCATCACTTATCCAGCATGCAGTATTTAGGTTACGAGTACGCACATAGTCATTTCCATTTGTTTCTTTGAGATCCAAAAACTCTTCAAAATTGTAATGTCGTGGCTCCATATATATCACCATACTAGATCTTCTTTTGCCTCACTGCATGATAGCATTTATAACTGTATCATACATTTTGAGAAATGGAATTGGTCAACTACTGGCTCAATTTATACCTACGATATGACTTCCCGAAGCACGCAGCTTGGTTGCTGACATACCTATACCTCCAGCAAATTTTGCAAATTGCGCAGATTCATTTGCTTTTGACATGATGCTATTCATACTATCTTCCACTACACTTATATAACAGCTAGATAATTGACAGTTTTTGTGTCAAGCATTGTACAAAGTGGGTGTACTATGTATATATTTTAGCTGACTGAGTTGATTGTACACCGATATAGCAAAAAATTCTTTATCTGACTCTAGTAAACTCACTCACATAGCTACTCTCATTCGCATCCATTGAGGTTTTTCTATAGTTTCGCCATCATAGTTTTTGACAAGATAATTTTTGCGCAAAGTCGCCAATCCAAAATAATTTAATAAATTATTATTTTGTGAATCTAAACTAAGTTCTAAAGTACCCAAATCAAAATCTAACATTCTATTATCCAAAATACCTATATTGACACCATATTTTATATAATCAGAAAAACTTTGAAATTTTTGATTTATTTGTTTATCTATTATTTTGATAAGTTGACGAGTAGCAAGTATATCATAGTCACTGTCTTCACTTATAAGTCACTCTATAGATTTTAGCAATAATTGGTCAATTTCGCTGGTAGAAACTTGATCAGGCATTTTCAATTCAAAATTTTTGATAATTTTGAACATCATCACAAACTGATCGCTAACACTAGTCCCTTCAAATAAATATTGTATTGCTTTTATTATTTCTTCTGTCTTGAAATTTTCTATACTGCCATTGCGATGTATTACTGTCTTCATACTGATAAATAAATCTAAAATAATAAAAAAAATCCATAATTGACAAAATATCATTCCGCCAAACTATATATACAAAAAAAATAAAGATTTTCAAATGCAAATAAAATAAAGATTTTAATATAAATGTAAATGTGATATATATTATAAATGTGATATATAGATTATATTTTTGATTAAAATTAGTTTTGATATATAATATATTAGATAATTTATATATTTTAGCAAAGATGAGAAATAGATCAGAATTTCAAAAAATGAATCATGATGATAAAGTATTATGGATATCTTGATTTATGAATGAATTTGATACACCAAAAATTTTGGAATTGGGTAAATTTTGGGATATTAGTAAGAATAGTCTGACTGATGTAGCTTTGAATAATATATATGATATCATAAATCGTGAACATCAGCAGTTTGTAAATCACTCTGCAAATCTTATGTCAGAATATATAAATAATCTCCAAAAACAAGAAAAATCAGAATTACAAGCCAATAATCCAGAAGACATATTAGCTACTATATAACATTTTTTATGAACTAAAGTGTATAAGTACAATGTGATGAAATCCAGAAAAACAAAAACAAAGCGTAGAATCTACCAAAAATAAACAATGACTCAACCCAAAAGAGAAAGATTTTTTGCAAAATAAAAATAATTTGTGGTCAAAAGATATAAATAATGAATTATGGAAAGATATATTATCTAGTAATATGAAGCTTGCAAATGACCTCAAAATCAAAGCAATTTTGAAGTTAGATAATTTTGATAAATATCCATTATTGCAGAAAGCTATAAGTTGAAAATTTACAAAAATAGAAAAAGAATTCGCCAATAATATAGACAAAGTGCAGTTTTACAAAAATATATGTTTAGCAAAAGCTATGCTTTGTGTGGCATTGCGCAATATAGGTGAGTGAAAATTAGCTGAAGAAATAGACTTTAGCAAAGAAAATGCTGTCAGTTTTCAATCAAAATCTTGAAAAGATCTAGAAAGACAGATATTTAGTGCAAGTTTTGTAAAATGTCTGCACAAATTTCAACAACTTACCAAAAACAATGATGCTCGTAGTGACATAGACTGTATATTATGACCAAAAACCACACAGCAAATTTTGAGTTATGCAAATTTTGATACATCTGCGAAAAGCAATATAGATATAAATTTTGACCAAAAATATACAAATATAGATTATCATAATATAGATAATGTCAAAAAAGATATAAATACTATAAATATCAAACTTAGAGAAAAGCTAGATATAAATCAATTACAGTCACTTTTGAGTCATCTGAATAATATAGCCCTAAATATAAATGACAAAATAGTAGATAATATCGTAGATCCATTGCGTAAGCAAATAATAGATAAAATCATAGTATTAGCTAGTACACTACCACCACCACAAAGACAAAAAATTATAAATAATATAGATAATGTAATATCATGAAGTCCAGAACTAAAACAAAAAATATCTGAAGCAAAAAGAGAAAAAATAGATAAAGACGACGAAAATAGATATATGGAAGAGGTTAAATCATTGGTACAAGAGCTAACTGACAAATGAGTAAATGAAGAAATGATAAATAGTATGATGGCCAAAATTATGAAAATATTCCAAGTATATGGATATGGTCCTGCGGCTATATGACATTTGGAAAAAATGGCTTCTGCAAATCCTGAACTATTTACCAAGATTGTAAGTCGCATATGACCATTACACAAGTGACTAAATATACTTGCAAAATCAAAAATATTATCAAAATTGCCTATGTTATGATGAGTAGTCTGATCATGATTTCAACGAGTACAAATATATGATGCTGTAAATAATGGCAAAACTATTTGAGATAAAGCAAAAAATTTGGCAGAAACTGTATGAGGTATAGCAAAATATATGATACCATTTGTAGGTAATATATATGACTACGCTGATGCAAAAGAAGATTTATCAAATTGAGAATATGGCTCTGCAGCATTCAATATATTTACATGAAGTGTATGAATGTGACTTGATATACTTGAAGTTTTGTCAGTAGAAACCGTGGCGGGTCCTGCTATCCTCCAAGCAGGCAAAACATGACTAAAAACCGGTATGAAGTTAGCTTGCAAATCATTAAAAGAATGAAAATGATTTGTGACTGCATTTCGTGAAGCAAAATGATGAATAAAATCAGTAGGTGAAGCTATGTCAAATTGATCCAAATATATCAAAGAATCTATCCAGAAATTACTAACAGATCCAAAAGCTAAATCACAAATGTTATCAAAATTATGATGACAGGCCGATCAAGGTCTCAAATTACTAGAAAATTGACCAAGGATGGCAGATGAAGCTATAGCCAAGATGTCAATTTGAGAAGCTAGCAAAAGGATTCTATTATTTATGATCAAAGAAACATATGAGTCAGTACTCAATTCATTATTTTTACCATTCAAATTGCTTTGACTCAAATTTGATGGTATAAAGTGACTAAGAAAAATCTTGCAATCATATAATAATAGTAATATCAAACCAGTAAAATGAAATATATTTGGATGACCAGATGATATAAAAACTGATGTAGATAATTGAGATAATCTGACTACAAAACCTAAAGTTGAAGCTAGTACTCCTAGGCTAGATGGACTAGAAGAAGATCAAGAAAGTAAAAAACAACCAAAACTGAAAACTAAAAAATTAGAATCAAAACCAGAAGTAAAAATAGAAACCAAAGATACACAAGCTGAGCTCATGAAAATAGACGAAGATATAAAAATTGCTGACAAAAATCCAAATAAAATAAGTCAGATAATAAATAATATAAATATATATATCAAAGAATTATCTCTAAATGTAAATAAACTCTCAAAAGAAAAACTAGATATATGTATGCAAAAGATTATATCTCAAATAGATAAAATCGCTGATTTGCTTATAAAGCATAAAGATAAATTAGGAAGTAATTATGATAAAATAATAGAAAAAATAAAATTTGAATTTGCTGATTTTTCTGAAGCATATAGTGTAATTAAAGAATCTTCATTTGAAATAGTATATACAAATATAAAAATAGCCATAAAAGAATCTCTTCTTAAAAAATGAATATTAAAATACTCAAAAGATGAATTAATAAATAGATTTATAAAAGAAAATTGAATTAATCATACTCAAAAACATATGTTATCTATTTATCCAAATATAACTTTTGATTATTTTACATCTGATTGATTTCATGATTTTATATATAAATGACTAAAAAACGTAGAAAATTTTCCAGAAATAGATTTTTCAAATAAAGACATTCTTGAAAAATTTAATATTTCTGCCATGAGTTATGTTTCTAACCCTAGCTTAGAATGACTTAACGACAATATAGCAGATGTTTTATCAAAAAGTTTTGTATATAAAAATACTAATGAGCATTATTGTACACAATCTATTCCAACCTTTATGGAAAGTATGACTCAATGAAAATGAATTAGAATTCAAGATTCTTCTTGAGAAGTATATTTTATAAAATCAGATGCAAATATAAGAACCAGTATCAATATAAGTGGGAATCCGCCACATTTTTGATGAATAGCAGATCTACCATACAAAATAACTAGATTTGTAAATCAAGAAATCTTATTATGAACTAATATTTATGATATAAATAAAAAACTAACAAATCGTTGACTAAAGTTTAATGTTAGTATAGGTGCCAATGACACTATAAATATATACTCTCAAGATGTTATAAAATTTCAAAAAGTTGATTTATCATGAAGTAATTTTAGCTTTTATCGACTTGACAAAAATTGAAATAGAGAATATAAGGATATATCAAAAATATTTGAGAGTAATTTATATATATCTAGTATTGAATTTGCAAAATTAATAGAAAAAGTTAACAAAGAATGAGTAAGCAGAAATAATTTGAATTTAATTTTCAAAAATATATGATCGATATTAAAAAATGATTTTGTGTATAAAAATCACATAACTAGTCTTTTTTGATTAAATGATGATAATTATATTTATCAAATAGACAGTATTATAAAATGAATTAATGATCCGCTGAATAGAAATTTAGATAATATAATTATAAACAATCCAAACTATACATTATTTGATATTATCAATGGTATAATAAGATGAAATATCCTAATTAACAATCCAACAAAATAATAAATAAAAAAAGTTTATCAAATAAATAAAACAAATAAAATGGAAAAACAACAAGAAATAGACAAATTATTAGATCTAACTATATATAATGAATGAGAGCAATCTCAGATTTTATCTATTATTAAATGAAAATCTTGGCAAGATAATATTACATCATCAAATTTGTCAGCTTTGATAGAAAGAGCAACTGAGCGCAAAATATATATACAAAAAATTGATAATTTTATTTTTGATTATATGTCAAATTCTCTAAAAATAAGTACAAAAGATTTTATAAGATTAGAAGTTTTACCTGTTGAAAATTGAAATATATGAATAACTTTAAAAAATAAAATAACACATCAATATTATTATATAATCATAAAACAATCTACAGATAAAATTGATTTTGAAATTATATCTCAAGAAATAATAAACATATAATTTTTTACAAATAAAAAAATCAGGAAATATCAGGATTGAACTGATACTAACGGTTTCGAAGACCGCTGTGCGAACCACTACACTAATTCCCTAGATAGAATTTGATATTATATTTATAGGCTATTTTTTCAAGTTAAATTTTTTTGATGATATAATATACAATATTTGGTCAATCAAATAAATGTCACCAAAACTATATACCGCATTTGACAAAAAAAATCTTCCGGTTATAATTGACTTATATTTTATATATACAATAAAAAAATATATGTTATCCAAAAAAAATAATTGATTTGGTAGTCAGATTATATACATGATTTGCATAATTTATGCAAACTTAGCTTTTGCAAATGCAGTAGTAATAGAAAAATTTCCTTACGATAACTGACCCACAAACTCAGATAAAGAAGTATGATCCATCCTAAAAAATGCCATCTCATGACAAGATTCCATTTGGACCAAATTGACAAAATCTTTTTTGTGAGATGGTTTGGCTAGCAAAGCTTGAAATGCTATGGAATATATTAGACTTATTATAAATATAGCCCTATGATTGATTTGATTTATAGCATTGATTATGATTATATATTGATTTTTTATGATTTTTTTTAGTGAAGAAGAGGCTGGTATAAAAAATGCTAGAGCAATAGTCAAATGATCATTTATAGCTATCATTTTGATATGATTGAGTTGGACTATAGTATCGGTGATGTTTTGGTTGATTTCTATTTTGCGTGGATAAATATTATAAAAATCAAATATTGTCTGACTGACTTTTTTTAGTAAATTTTTCCCAAAATCATCAATAATATTCTCTTGAAAATAATACAAATATATGTATATATATATTTGTATTAACACAATATATCCCAAACTAAATTTATATTATTACT
>JAYWGF010000211.1:0-3743 GCA_043778395.1 bacterium
AAATACCATTATTATATATATCCCATTACTTTGCAACTTCGTTGCACCGTGTCCAGCTAAAGCTGGGGGTTTTAAACCCACTACGTGGAAATAAAAATAAATCATAAGCATTGGATATATTGTTTCAAGTCAGAATATATCACTAATATACATACAAATTGACTTATCAACTAATATCTATATACATCGCATCACCAAAACTATAAAATCTATAATCATTATCTATGGCATGTTTGTAAGATTTGGTCATATTATCGTATCACATCAAGCTAGCCACCAACATCATCAAGCTACTTTTGGGTAGATGAAAGTTGGTTATCAATTTATCTACAATTTTCCACTGATACAATGGATATATATATATTTGCGTTTCAAAAACTATGTTTTCGCTTATATATATATTAGTAATATAGTCTGACTTATCTAGATTTTTTGTAAGGTCATTTCGCCAAATTTTGGATTTATCAGACATAGATAATTTATCTTTTAGCAAAATATATACATAAGGCAAAGATTCCATAGTTCTAGCACTAGTAGTACCTACTGATAATATTTTTTTTCCATCAATTTTTTGCTGATATATTTCTTCAAAAATATCCAAATTTACCTCTGCACTTTCTGCATGTATTTCATAATCTTTTATATTTTGTACATTTACGGATTTGAATGTTCACATACCTACATGCAAAGTGACAAAGTTTTGACTAATTCATTTTTTGACCAAATTATCCATAATATAATCCGTAAAATGCAAGCTTGCAGTAGGGCTAGCTACAGAACCCGGCACCGCCGCAAAAATTGGCTGATAGCTTTGATCTTTGCTTTTGTCATATCATATATATGGAGGTAGTGGCATACTGCCATATTTATCTAAAAATTGGTATATATTTATATCAGGTGATATTCTAACTTCACGACCTTCTTGTGTATTTGAGACGATAGTCAATTCGTGTAGTCATATATATATTTTGGTTCAAGTCTTCAGTTTACTTCATGGTCTTACCAAAAATTCGTGAGTATCACTAGATAATCTACGAAGCCAAAATATCTCTCAATTTTGCAGTATTTTTTGTAGTCAATCAGGTCAGATAACCAGAATTTGAAAAACTCAGTCCCCTTGCAGGATTTTTTGATCTTTATTATCACAAGATATATATATGCGACTAGGCACTACTTGGCTATTATTAAAATATATTACATCATTTGGTGTCAGAATATCAATAATATCTCTAAAGATTTTGTCTTCCATTATTATTTTATCATCAGCTATTTTACAATGCAAAAGCTTACAGTCGTGCTGAGGCTGGGTGGGATTTTGTGCAATTTGCGACTCGGGCAAATCGTAATTATAGCTATTTATGTCATATATATCTGTCATAGTAGTAGTATTTTGTATATATATTATAATATAAAAATTATATATATTTTGTTACAAAATTCTATTGAATATAGTTATCTTATTTGTATAAAAAATGTGTGACTGATTTGTAAGTGAACAGGAGATTATCAATTTCGACACCTTTCTAGAAGGGAGCAAATAGTTTGTAGCTTTGGCTATATATCTTAGCTACCCAATTTTTACGACGGGGTTGATACTCCATAAGTACCACGATAAATCGGTTTTTTATTTTTTAAAAAATATATTATTGATTTTGGATTTATAATTATTATAAAATATAATACTCAATCAAAAGTAGCTATCAAATACGTATATCTATATATCAAATAATAAAGTAAGAAGGTCAGATTATATCATAATTTATATAATAAAATTATATCAATATGCAAAAAAACAAAGTTATTTTGGTTGCTTGACCAAGCGGAAGCGGTAAAAATACTATGATCAAAAAATTAATTAAAGATTATCCTGATATATTTGCACAAGCTATATCTATCAAGTCTAGAAAGTCATTTCGTCCATGAGAAATTGATTGAATCAGCTATATATACCAAACGCCAGAATATATCATAGAAGAATATAACAAATGAAATCTAATAGAATATGCAGAATTTGCTGATAATTATTATGCAACTTCTTACGATTCTATATACAACTATATACAAAAACATAATCTTCTAAAAGAAATAGAATCAAAATGACTTATGCAATTTATGGAATCTGAAATTTTTGTGGATGTTAGGGTAATATTTATGGATGTAGAAGACGAATTGATGAGAATCAGACTCATAAATAGAGATGACCACATCACAGAATCAGATATACAAAAAAGACAAGAATCTGCTAAACGAGAAAGAAATATCATAAACGAATATATATACAATGGTAAACTAAATGCCAATAACTTTGCAAAAATAGATGGCAACCTAAACATAGAAGAACAATATACAGAGTTTACAAATGCTATATCAAAATTTGTAGACATCGTATAAATATATATATACAAAAAATAGTCTGACTTTTATTAAATAAAACACTATATATATGACCAAAATAATAGCTTTTTACCTGGTAACACATGAAAATCTACAGCCATAAAAAATGTTTTAGCTTCTTTAGCTTCAAAATGAATAAAGGTGAAATTATACCCCGAAACAGCTAGAATAATTATGGATAAAATATGATTTGATGGTAAAAATATAGACTTTGTACAATTTCAACAAATGATACATGATGCGGAAAAAATTAGACTTCAGGAAATTAAATATGATAAAGAGTCTGAAAAATTTGATTTGATTATTACTGATCGTACAGCTATAGATCATGTAGTTTATTACACAAAATGTGTTTTGGATGGTAAAATAGTTGGAAATTTTTATCAAGAATCGTTTGAAGAGTCAAAATATATATATGATAAAGTGGTACTTTTTACAGAACCTATAAAAAATACAAACACCGAAGCATTTAAATTATACAATGATTCACTTTTAACTCGCTTATTTGAAACTGTTATTACTGGTTACTATATGGATCGCGTAGTAAGACTTAGAAATAATCGGATAGACGAAAGTGCTGTAGTAAATATTGTATTAGACTATATAATATAATTTTAAAATAATCTCGTAAAATAATATTGAATATTTATACCAAATATATATTGTGTAATTATTATCATAATATATATAAATAAATAATATGTAATAGATAATAACAAATGAAGTCAAATTATATTTTTATATATATAAATCAAATTGGAGATGGCCCTAATATGACGCAAACAAGTGACTGACGGTACTAAGCTAGATGGTAAAGCTAGCATATTTCACGATATATATATAAATCAAAAACGCGCAATACGATTTCCAGAAGAAATCAATATAAATCAAGACCTTATAGACCGAAACACTATGTCTCAAGACGAAAAAGATACATTTACTTATCTTGTGGGTTATTTTTTGACATCAGAGCTTTTGGTGCAAAATGTATTGGGTGAATCATTTTATCCATATATCATAGATCCTAGATGTAAGCAAGCCATGACTGTACAAATGTTTATGGAAGATATACATAGTGATTTTTTTGAAAATATACTCAATACTTTTTCACTAGACAGAGAATATGTATATAGTCTAAATGTCACCGATCCATTGATCAAAAAAAAACAAGAACGAATATCTACAGCTGCCAACAAAATATCTATAAGTAATGGATGAGTAGATCCAGACACTGTAGAAGGCAAAAAGGCAATACTTCATGCGATTTTGCTATCATCTATTATACAAGAAGGTATATTTTTCTATTCTGCATTTACGCTATTTTTTGCGATGCGTGAAACTGGCAGGAT
>JAYWGF010000212.1:0-3742 GCA_043778395.1 bacterium
AACTATAGATGAAATAAATTATAATAATAAGTTACGAGTTGATAACTATAATAATAACAGAAGACATACTTGATTATGAATGAATGGGCTGACGCCCATGCAAAAACTGCAAGAATTTCTACAGTCAAAGTGTCACCCTAATTGTGCAATAGAACATAATTTGACAAAATGAGATTTTATGATTATAATATAATTATAATTTAGTCATCAAAAATAAATCATGAAAAATAAAAATAATTTTGATTTTGTATATATATTGGATATCTTGACTAAGATAAATTTGGCTTTTGTAGTGATGTTAGTGATCACTTTATCTGTAAGTAGCTATATATACACCCAAACTACATCTACATCAAACACACCAAAAGATATCAATTATTCTTCACAACATATAAATTCTGGAATACTATCATAAAGTCAGACTATAAAATAATATATATTATCTCATGACCATCTTGATAAAAATATCACTTGGTATACTTACATTTCAAATTTCTTTCATTCTTTTTTTGCCTTCTTTTTGATTTTCCAATAATTTGCGTTTACGACTTACATCTCATCCATAACATTTTGCTATTACATCTTTGCGGATGGCGGATATATTTTCTCTAGCAATTACACGACTACCTATTGCGGCTTGTATAGGTATGGAAAATAGATGCTTAGGGATTAGTTCTTTGAGTCTAGCGGTGATATCTGCTCATGTGGTATAAGCTTTGGTATTGTGGCAAATCATACAAAAACTCTCCATAATTTCACCATTTATCATAAAATCAAGCTTTACCAAGTCATCATTGTGATATCCACGAAATTCATAATTCATAGTAGCGTATCATTTGGTGCTGCTTTTTAGTTTATCATAAAAATCTATAATTATCTCTCATAGCGGCATGATATATCTTCGCAATACCCTACTGTCATCCAAGTATTCAGAAGATTTTAGTATTCATCTATATTCTTGACATAGTTCAGATATATTACCATAATATTCTGACGGACCTACTATTTCTACATCTGCCATTGGCTCTAGTATCATATCTATCATTCCATTTGCAGGCATATCATAACCGCTTCTGATGATTATTCGATTTTGTAATATATTTTCTATCTGAGTATATATATCTTTTTTTTCTGCTATATTCATAAGATTTGCCATATCATCATCAGTCAGATTATTATTTATTTGTATATCCAACAGATCTATTTGGTAGTCATATATATATTTGTATAATCCACTAGACAAGATTTCTGGTACATTTTGTCATGATTTGATCTTTTCATGCGATAAAGTTTTGAGTTTGGCTATATATACTACATTTGGCGTAGTAAAAATAGTTTCTATATCAAATTCACGCGAAAGTCTTTCTTTGACTATATCCATATGTAGCATACCCAAAAAACCACAACGAAAACCATATCCCAGGGCTTTATTGTTTTCATATTCATATTCTATAGCAGAATCATTTAGTGCTAATTTCTCAAAACCATCACGTAATTTATCAAATTCATTGTTGGATAATGGATATATACCAGCATATACAAAAGGCTTAACCTTGCGAAAACCAGGAATTGCCATAGATTTTAGCTGATCTTTTTCCATTCCATTTGGTAAGCCGTATATCATAGTATCTCATATTTTGATATCTCTTACTGATTTTTGACCTGTCACTATATATCATATTTGTCATTGATTTAGCAACTTATCTACTACGTAATTTGGATCAAAATGCCCTACTTCTGTGATAGTAACTTTTGTATCACCATAAGCGGGTGTAATAGTTTGTCATACTTTGAAATTACCATTTATCATCTGTATATAAGCCACTACTCACTTATATTGATCATATACACAATCAAAAATTAAACCTCTAGAAAGTTTGTATATATTAGCGGGATTATTTGACTTACGAGCTGAAGTAATATCTGATTCATCAAAACTATATATATATTCTGATTGAGTTGGTTCAGGTATTTGAGATATGATTGCATCTAGGACTTGATCCACATTTTGACCAGTTTTACCACTTACTTTTATGATATTACTAGTATCCATACCAGTCACTTTATGGATTTCTTCTGCTACTCTGTCTGGATTTGCTGCTGGCAAGTCTATTTTGTTTAGGACTGGGATAATTTTGAGTCCATAATCTATAGCCATATATAATACAGATAAAGTTTGCGCTTGTATACCTTGACTAGCATCTACCAATAATATACAACCCTGACAAGCAGCCAAACTACGACTTACTTCGTATTGAAAATCTACATGTCCTGGCGTATCTATAAGATTTAGCTCGTGTCATTTTCGTGTCATACGAGCCGGAGTAAGCTTGATGGTAATTCATCTTTCTTGTTCTAAGTCTAGCTTATCTAGCATCTGCCCATGATCAACTTTTTTGTAATTACCCGTAATTTCTAACATACGATCAGCCAGTGTAGACTTTCCATGATCTATATGAGCTATGATACAGAAATTTCTTATTTTCATAAATTTGATTTGATTTTTTGTAAAAATGATTATCTTGTGTTCACAAGATGAAATAAACCCTGATAGAGTTCTGTCTCTATTGGGGGTTTTTCGTAAAATTATTTTAGTTATATCAACATGCGTATATACTTACATATAATATATATATTCTGACTTTATTTTCAATAATATATAAAGTTTATAATATCATTTGATAATACCAAAAAATTGAATAAATTATCAAATATATGCTATGGTCAAAGATATATAATATGATTATCAATATATCATATTTTGGTCAGACTATATATTTATCTCAAAAATACTCATATATATAATTGTATTGATTTTCTATTTTTTTTGTATATATAAGAATTATAGCACTATTAGTGCATTTATATTATTAAACTTTTTTTACAAATGGATGTAGTAAATCAACCAATAACTATGGTACAGACTACCTTGACTTCTTTGCTAACTACAGTAGTAAATTTTGTACCAAGTTTTGTATGAGCATTGATAATGCTATTGATAGGACGAATTATTGCAAGATTAATAAAAAAATGAGTAATTGCACTAGCGAATATGATAAATGCAGATGGCTTAATGGCTAAGGCATGATTATCGGGTTTTATATCCAAATTATGATTTGGTGGAATTGGTAATATATTTGGTAATTTGTTGTATTGGATTATATTTTTGTGATTTTTGACATCATTCTTCAATGCATTACAACTAAATATGATATCACAATTGATAAATAATTTGGTAAATTATATGCCAAATCTCATAGTGGCAGTATTGTTATTGATAGTGGGTATGTATTTTGCTGACTTTATAAAAAAATTGATAAATGGTATATCTACAGCTTCTGATAGTCAAGCGGGTACTTTACCTGGTAATGTAGCATATTATGTAGTATTGGTGACTGTAGCTATGACTGCATTGGCTCAAGCTAAGATAGACATCAGTTTCTTGACCAATAATGTCACATTGATAGTGGCTGGGTTGATGTTGGCAGTAGGTCTATGATGACAACATAAAGCAAAAGAACTTATAGAAAAATATATCAAATAATATATATACATTATATACAAAATCGACAACTTGCGTCGGTTTTTTATTATATCACAAAATATATATATGTACATCAATGTTCTATTGCACAATTAGGGTGACACTTTGACTGTAGAAATTCTTGCAGTTTTTGTATGGGCGTCAGCCCATTCATTCATAATCAAGTATGTCTTCTGTTATTATTATAGTTATCAACTC
>JAYWGF010000213.1:0-11874 GCA_043778395.1 bacterium
AACATTATTTCGCCTAGCGGCTCTATAATTTTATTCTATAATCTTTTTTTATCAAATGTGTTACCTTAATTGCTGCAATTATTACATTTTTTGTCAAATATCTCATATAATATATTTAACATCTATCACATTAGTATTAATATATTTATATAAATAAGATTAATAATAATAAATTGGTAAAATGTGAAAATATGAGATCGATATTTTATTATATATCATATATATATTCTGACTTATATATTTATTGATAATGTGGAATATATATGAAATTGTGGAGTAAATTTTATATTTTGTATATCCAAATATATCATATATATATTCTGACATAATTTTATTAACAATTCAACATTTATTCCACATTTTTGTAAAATTATATATTTTCATCTATAAACATATTTTTATTACGATATTGGAATGCTTCTGCTACATGATTTAGTCAGATTATATCATTATTTTCCATATCTGCTATAGTGCGTGATAATTTCATAATCCTATGTACCACTCTTGGTGAAAGTATAAGTTTGCGAGCTCCAATCTTTAGAAATTCTTCAGCCTTAGTGTCCAAATATATATATTTTTGTATATCTTTACTGGTAATTTGACTATTATTTGTGATTTTACTATCAAAGAATCTTTTTTGTTGAAATTCATGTGCTTGCAATACTTTATTTTTGATTTCTTCACTACTTTGTGAATTTTGACGATCCAATAATTTATCAATATTTTCTCTAGGTATTTCCAAAATCATATCTATACGATCCAATAAAGGACCAGATATACGACTTTGATATCTTTTGATATCACTAATACTACAAACACAACTTTTTTCTGGATCTTTATAAAATCCACACTTGCAAGGATTCATAGCAGCAACCAACATAAAGTCAGCAGGATAACTAATACTTCCACTAGCGCGACTGATAGTAATTTTTTTATCTTCTATTGGCTGACGCAATACATCTAGTGTATCACGACCAAATTCTGTAAACTCATCCATAAATAATATTCCTCTATGAGCGAGACTTATTTCTCATGGTTGTAAGTTACTTCATCATCATACCAAGCTAACTTTGCTCGCGGTATGATGTATGTTGCGGAATGGTCTGTTTGTTATCAATGGTAAATCTTGATTTAATTTACCTACTATACTATATATTTGACTTACTTCCAAAATTTCATTGTTTGTTAGTGGTGGTATTATACTTTGTAATGCGCGACTCATAAGTGTTTTTCCACTACCTGGTGCTCATATCATAAGTGTATTGTGCATTCCTGCAGCTGCTATACTCAATGACCTTTTTGCAACAGTTTGTCATTTTATTTGTTCAAAATCAACCTCACTTGATCAAGATATATGCTTTATATCATCAATAGATTTGCTATTATACAAAAAACTTAATTCTTTACCATGCAAAAATATATCTACTATTTTAGCAAAATTATCTATAGAAAATATATATATATCAGGTATATATTCCAATTCATAGATATTTTCAGATGGTACAAAAAAATATTTGAAGCCTTTTTCTCTAGCTGACAAAATTACAGGCAATAGTCAATTTACTCTTTTTACTTGTCAATCTAAACCAAGTTCACCAAAAAATAATCAATTCTCTATAAGTTTGGTATGATGTATATTTTTGCTAATATTGCATAATATAGCCAAAGCCATTGCTACATCAAAATTTGTACCAGTTTTGCGTATATGGCTTGGAGCAAGATTTAGTATAAATTTGAGGTTTGGTATAGATATTTTTAATGCACGAAAAGTAGACCTAATTCTTTCTTTTGATTCTTTTATAGCCATATCTCCCAATCATATTATCTCTATTCCAGGAACTGAGCGATTATTATCAGATTCTACTGTTATCATATGACCCGTAAGTCACAAATTTATATATGTATATATCTTATTTATCATATTTTATCATAAAGTTTATATCAATCTAGTATATAAATTTATAATTTATTATTTCAAGAATAAGAACAATACATATAAATATATATATCAAAAATAAGTTGACTTCATTTACTTTTGAATTTTATATAATTGAAGTCAGAATATTCTTTATCTAAAAAACTCAAAATCCTATATCTTTAAATTTATCTTTAAAGTATACTTTCAAAATACATCTTTAACTTATTTTTTTATCCTTATCCCAAAATTCTGTATTTTATATATGTAGTTATTAATAAATCTATTGAATATTCAAAAATTATGAAAATATATACTAAAGTTAGATTTAAATATACATATAAATGTAGTTTATGCTAATTTTTATATCTATATTTGCTTGTTTAGAACTTTGCAGTAGTTTTATTATAAATTATAGATTTCTTAAATAAATTTGAATTTTGCTTCTTATGCTGATTGATATATTTTTTATGAGGATGCTGGTGGATTTGCAATAGAAGCTTCGTTTTGCTCTTTTCTTTTTTTGATAGCGTAGTATATTACTCATCCCAAAAACAATACTACAACTAATCATATTATCCATAGCATAACTTTTATTATTGTTTTAACTATAGAGTTACTTGAGTTATTTGCAGCTATGTTTGTATTTATTGGTTTTGGTATGATAGTTCATGTGGATATATTTTTTAGTTCTATATTATTACAACTATCTGTAGGTATTTCTTTATATTTTGCTATTTGACAAATTTGTGATTTAATAATATCAAAATCAGTAGAATCCATATTATTTTTACCTACTTCATCTTTTACCAAACTCAATATTCATGTCATTTGATTACGAATTTCGTCTTTATTTCAATTTGCATTATTAATTTTTTCAAAATTAGTGCTTACTTGATCTTTTATAGGATCTGAAATAAGTGACAATATATCAGATTTTGCCTGATCATAATCCGTAGCTCACATTATAGCTTTTGTAGATTTATCAGATAATCATTCTAATAACTTATTTACAGAAATAAAATTTATTTTTTTGTCATTACCGCTCATTATGTCAATATTTTGCTTGATAGTTGGTATTATATCATTCATAGCCGTTCTATCACCCAAAGATTTGCGTAATGTAGATAATTGTGAGTCAAATCAACTATATTCTGACTTACCTGCAATTTCTTTTCTTATATTATCTATTTGCTTTGCAGATGATATATATTTGTCGGGAACTACATATTGGTTATCTATAAGTATTACTTTTATTTGACGATTTACTGTTCATTTATCGTTATCATATTTTATATTTATATATCATATTTCTTGATTTTCATCAAATTGTATATTGTTCAATTCATTACATTTATAGTCTTTTGTTTGAGATCAAATTATAGCCGATATATCACAAGCTCCACTTATATTATTGTTTTGTATATATAATCTTACAGTATTATCTAATATTTTTCATATTTTTATATTTTCTCAATCTTCTGTTTTTTGTATTTTTGGAAATGAAATTATATCTATATATTTAGTATTTTCTGACTTAGTTATTTCTATTATTTGTTTGTAATTTTCTTCATTACCAAAATCATCACTTGCTGTCAGTTTTATAAGATGTCTACCATAGTCAGGATAATCAAATTTAAAAAACTTCTTTCAATCTTGTAATTTTATTATGTAATCAGAACTTTTGCAATTTTTTATATCCATACAATATTCTAATTTTGTGCTATCATTTGTTCATATGGATGTATCATATATGTATATACTTTTATCATTGGTTATATAATCAAAGCTTGATTTGAGTCATTTCTTGACAGATATTGTATCTCATACGGCTTCTCATACTTTGTCTTTGTATATTATTTTTACTTTTGGTTTGAATCATCAATCAGAAGAAGCTTTGCTATATGCATAATTTACTACATCATCTTTTGTAGTTAAGTCAAATGTACCATCTCAATCAAAATCATATTTAAATATTCTATTTGATTTGAAGTCTGATTTATCTGATAATATTTTGCTAGTCGTAGTAAATTTTATAACTTCTCAAATTTTAGCTAAAGTAGAATTAGTTTTTAGTGTAACTATAGGTATATTATTGCTGTCAGATCATTTTGGCTGTACAAAAACTACAGGTCATTTACCGATAATCTCTTCAGAAGTTCTTTCTCATCAATCATTATCAGTCATTTTTACACCAAATGTATACTCTCACGCCTCACGAGATACATTAAATATTGCACCATTTATATTACCTGGTGTTATTTTTATATCCAATAACCTATTTGGATCATCTGTTTTATAATAATATCGAGTAAAAAAACTTATTTGTCAATCTTTGTCAATAGGATTATCAGCCACTACCCTTACGGCCAAGGGATCAAATTGATTGAAGTTTGGATCCTGGAGTTTATTTTGCATAAATCATACTCATACTTCGTTACTATATTGAGGAAATGATATAATTATGTTATTTAATGTTGGTAAAGCGTTTTTTACCTTGAAATATATTCTTTTCTTATCCATAGTAGATTCGTTTTGGTCTTCTACTATTATGTCCATATATTGACATCATACTTCAGAAAATCTATATTTTAGGTTTGCTCATTTGAAAATGCTATCATTTTGTGGTTTAAAATATGTATTAAGTCAATTAGTTTGTCATTTTGTATTCAAACTTTTGCTAGTATTTATTTCTATCTGTTCGTATCTATCTACTTGATAGGACGGTTTATCTCAATCTTTAGTAGTACAAATTTTATCACCAACGAGACTTTGCTGATAACTATTTATTATGTCATAAACTCAAATTGGTTTATTTATATCTCAAATAAAAATTGGTATTTGTATAGAATTTTCTTCTAAATTATTGGTAGTAACTTGTAATTTTACCAAATATATTCAAGCGCTTTTGAATTCATGAAATGTAGAACTATCTGTAGTTGACTTTGATGTATTATCGCCAAAATCTCGTCTATATGATACTATAGGTTTATTTGTTTTTGTAGTAAGTTTTATACTTTTTCCTCGTGTGGTAGCTCAAGGATCTGATATAATTATCGGCCTGACTGTACTATTTATTACAAATTCTTTTGTTATTTCTGATATTTTTCAATATGAATCTTTTATGGATAATGTAATTTTATATGTTCATTTTTCATTGAAGGATAATAATATTCTTTTGTTATTATCAAATGATTGTTCTATTTTTGCATTATTTGAAGATGTTTTTCGTTCATAAGTCAGATTATCATAATTATTTACCATATCTATATCAAAACTATTGCTTGCATCTAGTATATATTGTGATGGACTTTGTCGTGATTGCGTAGGTATAAATGTATATTGGGCTATGGGATCTGTTGACTCTACAATTAACTTATTTTGTTCTATGTTATTTTTACCAAAATCGTCATATATGGTTAATTTTATAGTATAGCTTCAAGGTTTTATAAATTTCTTTGTTATTTGTTTTGATTGTATAGTGTCTACTAAATTATTATTTGTATCAAATATTTCTCGTTTATACATTTTTATTTTGGAATCTATGCTATAACTATTACCTGCATCAAAAGAAAAATTTGTGCTAGTAGTTCAATTTTCTGGTGATTGTTTTATTATAGCCACTGGATCACTGATCACTAACTTATAAGATTGAGATATATTATTATTTTCATTATCATTTAGGCTTAATTTGACTGTGTATATTCCATTACCAGGCAATGCAAACTTTATCACAGAAGGAGATCATTCGCTAGTTATTTCATTTTTGTATCAATCTACAGAAGTTAGTGTCCAGGTGTGATTTATTATTTTTCTACCTCAATTAGCTGTAGTAGCACTTCAATCAAAAGTTACTCCATTTTTTCATTCAGTAGTTCAAAGCTTTACATAATAATTTTCAGACATTTTTTTGCCATTTGCATATATAGCTATATTGGCTGATTTTGGAGAAACGTTTACATTTATTGTAGTAGATCAGTCTTGTATTCATTTATCTATATTTACGGATCTAATTGTACTATGCACTACATAGTTTCCCGCATCTGCAAATGTATGATTTAAGACTGGTCATTTTCATATAACTCTAGTAATTCATTGTGTATCTTTATAATACCAAAAAAAATTATCAGAAGGAATTGTATCGTTGCTAGGATCTTTACTTCATCTTCAATCAAAAGTCACATTTAGCGGAGCTGGTCAATTATCTGGAGATACGGTAACAGCAGGTATAATAGTATATTTACTATTTATTTCATTAGTTATTTTGATAATTGGCTCATAACATTGGTCCAAAAAGCTTGAAAAACCATTATAGTTGAAACTTTTTGATAAATCGCTGGTTGTAATATCACACTGCTCATATACTACTTTATAGCTTGGATCTTGAGGCAAATATTTCCAAACAGAACGGAAATTATTATATAGAGTAGAAAAAACAGTAGTAGGTATAGATTTACCTGTTTTACGGTAAGCTTCTATTTTTGTTAAAATTTCCAAAATACCACTTCGATTAGTATTTATATTATAATTTGATATGTATTCATTTGGTATAGCTTTTACTGTACCAAAAATCACAAACAACAAGTATATAAATACCATTAATAATTTACTAAATTTTAATCTCATTTTTTGTTATCATTTTATGGTTTAAATTTTTTATATTTTTATTATAATCCAAAAGTTATTTTTTGTCAAATTTAGCAATAATTATGTTTTTTATTATTATTTTATATTTATTATAAATACTTATTTTATAACTTTATCTTAAAATCCTTTATATATAAATATAAAATATAATCTGTCTAACAGTTTTTAGACACTGTCTAAGTATCAAAAAATATTGTCAGACATAATTTAGACAAAAATAATTTTTGTCAGACATATTATTTTATCAAAATTTCATCAATATATACATAATTGATATTGAAAAATACTTTCAAATATATATAAATACTTTTGTTGATATATTGGGAATTCGTCTAATGGTAGGACACCGGACTTTGACTCCGTTTATCTAGGTTCGAATCCTAGATTCCCAATTTTTTTTATAAATAACTTTTCTATTGATTTTTGATTTTTATAAGTTATATAATACTTATATTTATGATATAAACACAAAAACAAAATATGAAAAAAAAATTGATATTACCAGTTATACTAGACTTAGTTTCAAAAACAGAAAATAATATAGCTAGAATTAAATTATTAATCAAAAAACTTGAAAATTGAGATAAAGAAATAAGTGACTTGGACCTTGATGATATATTATTGTGAATTTCAAAATTAAATAAACCTTTGGAAAGTGGCTTTGAGACTATTATAGAAGGTATTTTTGACGGAAATAATATGATATGAGTAGACAACAAGAAATACGTCGTCCCATCAAATTATAGTAGTAAAAGTAAAATAATACAATGAGATAATCTAAAATTGAAAATAAGTAGTGAAGGTAATATGATTTACAAAGTAATATTACAAGTAAATCGTAAAAATATAAAATGACTTATAACCAAAAATGATGATTGAAAATTTGTGGCTCTATGAGATGACGAAAAAATATACAATCTAAATCAAGCCGCAGTTTCTTTTTTTCATGGTAAGCCATGAGATGAGGCAATATTGATAATAAATTCAGACAAAAAGTGTGATTATGCTGCATTAGAGTCTATAGCCAATATTGATTTATAGTGATATTACGTTTTATATTTGACACTGAGACATAATATTTTTTTATATTAGTCATATATTCTGACTTATAAACTTTATCAATATAATATATATATACTATGTCAAATCTACAATATCGACAAGATAAAATCAAAGCCAAAAGAATGAAAACTGAATTCAGAGATTTTGTGATGGAGATAGCGAGTTGGATGCCTATGACTATATATAAAAGATGAAAAATAATAACGCCATATAGTGAAAAAATAAATGTTTTTTTAGATGTATTGAGTCAGAGTGAATTTGAAGAATATAGATATATTTTACAAGAAATAGAATATGATTGAGATTTTATGAATAGTATAATTAATTGATTTAAGAAAGTAAAAATATGATGACAAAAGTTTATATGACAAAATAATAATTCAGAATTTAATTACATTGTTCTATGATCCAATAATTCATATTTAAGTATAGTTGTTGTAGATTCAGAAAATATATTTTACTGTTATAACATATTTTGATCAAAATATATATATAATTCTATATTAATTCAAAATTCAAATAATATATATCAATCTAGATGTGTAAATTCATCATCAAATATATACTATTCTAGTAATATTTCAGATTCAAGTAATATATATCTTTGTTCAAATCTAGTTTGATGTAATTTTTGTATAAATTGTAATTGATTACAGAATCAAAAATATCATATAAATAATCAACAAAAAACAAAAGAAGAATATGATATATATATGAAAGAAATAAATAATTTTACTTTTTATGAAAAAAATACTGATAATACAAAAATAAAGTGATCAAATATTTGAAATAATATAATATGACAATTTAATAGACTTTGTGATAATATAATTGATTGATATATGAATTATCAGATTAAAAACGGTAAAAATATAATACTATGAAATGCGACTGATTTACTTGAAGATTGTATTGATTGTTGTAGTATATGATGAACTAAATCAGATAATATATATGCTTGTATGTGAGTTTGATATTGATGTAGTAATGTGTATTGAAGTATCGAGTGCTCTCCATTTTGTAATAATGTATATTATGGTTATTTGTTAGAATCCTGCTCATTCTGTCTCGGCTGTATATGACTCAAAAATAAATCCTATTGTATACTAAATAAACAATACACTAAAGAAGAATGGTACGAAAAAGTAGATGAAATATTCTGACAAATGGATGCTAATGGGACTTTGGGTGAGTTCTTTCCTGCTAGTATGAACCCTTTTTATTTCAATGATACGGCTGCATATCTTATAGATCCTAGTTTTACTCGTGAAGAAGTAATAGCTAAGTGATACTTGCGAAGAGATGAACCTATCAGGGTAGATATACCAGAAGGCGCTCTGACGGTAAAGTCTACAGATCTTGATAAATTTGAGTCTTTTGATAATCAGTGAAACCGAGTTATAAATTCAGATATACTCAAATATATCATACAAGATGAATTTTGAAATATATATAGAATAGTAAAGATGGAATATGATTTTTTGGTAAAGTATGGATTACCATTACCTCGTAAGCATTGGCTAGATCGTATGAAGGAAAATTTTAGGATAAATCATTAGATTTGTAATAAATATTGAACTCAGAAAATATCACTAATATATATATTTTTTATAAAAAAAAGCTAAAAATATGTCATTATATAGCAAATATCGTAGTCAGACATTTGATGATTTGATAGAGCAAGACTCTATAAAAACTATACTCAAAAATCAAATCTTAAAAATTAATTCGTGAGAAATAAAGCTCTCCAATTATATATTTTCTGGTCCTAGATGAATCGGTAAAACATCAGTAGCTAGAATTTTTGCAAAAGCCATAAATTGCCTAAATAATAAAGATGGTAATCCTTGTAATGTTTGTGAAGCTTGCATATCTATTACAAATAATAGGACTTTGGATGTAGTAGAAATAGATGCAGCAAGTCATACTGGCGTAGACAATGTGAGAGAAGAAATAATAGCAAAATCTATATATCCACCAAACAACCTTCGCAAAAAAATATATATAATAGACGAAGCTCATATGCTTACCAAGTCTGCGTTTAATGCTTTACTAAAAATCATAGAAGAGCCACCAGATTATTTAGTTTTTATATTTGCTACTACGGATTCTCAAAAAATATTGGAAACTGTCAAATCTCGCTGTCAGTTATTTTGATTTAAAAATATTAGTGTTGAATGAATTGTATGAAGATTGAAGTATGTATGTCAACAAGAAAATATACAATATGATGATAAATGATTGTATCTGATAGCCAAAACTTCCAATGGCTGAATGAGAGACGCACTAAAATATCTAGATCAAGTGAGTTGAATTTGAGATGCTACCGAAGATATAGTCACAAAAACTTTATGAATTACAAATGACACAATTTTACAGGATTTTATAAATGTCTATAAAAAAAATAATTTGTTAGACATAAATAATTGGATAGATAATCTCGTAGAATCAGGTTATGATATATGAAATTTCATAAAAGATTTGGCACAATTATTGGACAAAAGTATGACAATATCAAATTTGTCTGACAGTATGTCTTTATTTCAAATTATTCGCTGATACTTTGATAATGTAAAAAATTACCCATATCCAATTACAATTTTGAAATATCAAATCCTTTTGTCACTTTCTGAAAGTTCAAATAATCTTGATTTAAAAAATAAAGAGAATATTCTGACTATAGATGATAATAAAAAATCTGTAGAATTTAAAAATGATGTAAATAATACTAATCCCATTACACAAAATCTAGAAACAAAAACTTTATGAAATATAGATCAAAAAACTGACTTATCATCCATAAAACAGTACATTATAGATAATTCTGGTACTACTGTCAAGAATATTTGGTCAAAAAGCTGCGATATAATTTGAATAGATAATAATATATTGACGGTATGAGTGATATCGCAATGATCGCTAAATATACTAGAAACCAAAAAATCTGATACACAAAATTTAGCAAAAGAAATAATAGGTCAGGATATAAGTATAATATATAAAGTTATAAGTTCAGAAGATTTGCTGCAAAATATTTCAGATTGAAATGGATGGTAATTCATTTGTAATAAGTATATATATATTTATATTGTTGTTGATATTTAATTCATAAATGCTTATATCATGTTATTTGATTTGCAAAAATTTATACAAGAGCTTCGTGAAAATGAAGAAAAAAAAGAGATGCTAGAAAAATACGAAAAACTTTTTGGCAACATACAATGAGATGTACAAGATCAAATCTGGTACAAAGAATATCTCATAAACTTTAAACCAATAGATTATATCTTACCAAATGAATCAAAAGATGATTTTGAATGGAATATATTAACTCAATTGGTAGCTTGAAGTTTTAGTAGTGAAGTAGTGTTGAGTTATGCAGTAGATAAGTGATTACCAGAAATGATAATAAGCGTAGAAAATGAATGAAAATCTATAGCCAAAATGGTTTCTGAACTGTGGTGATTTCAGATTCTTAGATTATATGAAATATATGTAGAAGAACAGATGAATTTTCAAATACATTTTGCGGAAGATGAAAAAGAAAAAGAAGATATCCAATCTCAAAGAGATTATAAATTTCGTAAACGATGAATGATACTAGATAATATGGACCGTCAAATAGAAGAAGAAAAAAATACAAAAGAAAAAGAAAATAAATTATCAAATCTATATGACCAATTATAGTCATATATTATAAAAAATATAAAAAAAATTAGCTAAATACGTATGGCTGATTTTTTATTGCAAAATTTGTGATATATTTACAGGTTTATAGTATATTGATTTTATAGCTTTTCAGTCTTCACGAATTACCGCAAATTTATCTCATCTTGCCTCATATATATATTTTCATCATATATTGGATATATATCGATTTATAGTGTCTTGGGCTTCAGTTATATTATTACATAATTTGGTCATATTACTATCATGTACTCATTCAAAAATATCTGCAAATTTGCTCCCGAGTCCAAATTCTAATATAGATCAAGCAACCACATATTCCAAATCCGCCAAAGCATCAGCCACCTCTATCAAGTCATTATCGTCTATAGCTTTGTTTAGTTCGTCAAGTTCTTCTTGTATCAATTTGACTCTAAGCTTTGCTCTAGATATATCTGGTATTTGGGGTGTAGATAATATAGGCTGATCAAGTAAACATCCCAATCCAGCTAAAGCTGGGGGCTTTTTTAATCTAATTTAATTTCATTTTGTCATTGTTGTTCTATGTATTCTTTTATTAGTTT
>JAYWGF010000214.1:0-3730 GCA_043778395.1 bacterium
TGTACATAGTCAAGTTGTGAATATATCAAAAATCCAAATAAACATCATATAACTACAAACAATCATACTATCTTTCATTTTCATCAAGCATATCGATAAAGTATCAATGATAATGTTCACATTACTAGTATAGTCCCATTATCTTTCAAAAACGCAAATATCAAAACACTAAATCAAATGACTATAATATATCCTATGACTCATTTTATTGTATTCAAGACTTGCTTTTTTTCATTTAGCCATCAAGATATAAATATAGCAAATCATATCTTATAAAATTCTGAAGGTTGTATATTTCCCAAAAAAGGTATATTTAACCAACTTCTAGATCAATTATAAACCTGTCAAAGTGGAGATAATACCAACAACTGAAAAATAATTGCTGCCAAAAATATCCATTTATAATATTTTTTGAACCATTCAAGTGGAGTTTTGTAAATTATTGCTCAAAATACCAATGCAGCTCACAAATTTCTCAATTGGCGAAAAAAATAAAAGTAATTATTTGGCTCTCATTGAGATAATGTGAGTGAAAAAGATTCTTGTATACTTACGCTATAAACAGCCAATATTCCAAATACCATTACTACAACTCATATTATAAGCAAATTTCGTTTTCAAATTTTCATACTTTATTGATATTATTAAATATTCTGACATTATCTTATTTTACTTTTTAGTCATAAAATTTCAACTAAAGTTTGAATTCAAAAGTATAATACATATATATTGTTTTTATTATAAAAATATTATGAATATATATCAAACAAAGGATTTTTTTGTGATCTGGAAACCAAATGGTATTTCTACAACTGTATGACAAATGCATAATTTTTTGGAAATAATATTAAATCAAAAAGATAAAAGTCAGATTATTTCTGATCTTTATGAAAAATATCAAAATACGTATGTAGATAAGCCAAATGAGTTAGGTTTGGTAAATAGACTAGACAATGGAACTGGATGATGTTTGCGATTTGCCAAAGATACGCAAGTATATAATGATTATAAAATTGCCAAAAATCAAAATAAATCTAAAAAAACGTATATTGCGAATGTATTTGGCAAAGTTGAGGATTTTGATATATATATGCCAATATGACATCATTATAGTGATAGTGCAAGAATGACTACTGATATATTACTTTCAAAAAAATTGATACCCTGTCAGACAAATTTCAAATTACTAAAATATAATGAAGATGACGATATATCAACTTTGGAGATAAAAATAAACGAAGGCGTTAGGCATCAGATAAGAGTCCATTTGGCACAAAAAAATATATATATAGTAGGTGAAAATATTTATACCACCAAATGATTTCGTAAAAAATTACACGAAAATAAACTTTGGCAAAATACTGATAAATATACATTTAGTGAATTAGACTGGTTTAATGATTTTGGATCTGAACTATCGATCATAGAGGAAAATGATATTTATTTAGATAATTTTTTGTATAATAGGGATTTTGTAGTATATCATTTGTGGTCTACAAGTCTTGAATTATAGCTTACTACAGCTTGATTTTTTTTGTCAAAAAACTATATTTTTTGTAGGATATTTTATATCAAAAAAAAACTAAATATGCAAAAAAAAACTAAAATTATTTGTACAATAGGGCCAGCAACTTGGACAGAAGAAAAAATACAAGAACTTTATGATGCTGGTATGAATATAGTCAGATGCAATTTCTCTCACAAAGATTATGAAGAAAAAATTATGGTTGCTAATATAGTACACAAATTAAACAAAGAATGAAAAACTAATTTAACACTTGCTATAGATACAAAAGGTCCTGAACTTAGGACTGGCAAATTATCAATACCAATCATTTATGAAAAAGATGAAGAATTTATAATTACAATAGATGAATCACAAAACTGAATTGATAAAAAACTTTACTGTGATTATGAATATTTGATAAGCGATATCAATATTTGAGATATTATCAAAGTAGAGTCTGGATTGATGGATGTAAAAGTTATACAAAAACTTGATGATAAAAATATAAAGGTCAAAGCCTTAGCTTGAGCTACAATAAAATCATATAGACATATAAATTTACCTGGTCTAAAAATCAAATTGCCGTGATTTACAGATCAAGACAAAGAAGATATATTATTTGCTATACAAAATTGATTTGATATAGTGTTCATGTCTTTTGTAAGGAGTGCTGATAATTTGATAGATGCGAGAGATTTTTTGGACAAAAACAAAGGTAGTCATATCAGGATTTTTAGTAAAATAGAAAACCAAGAATGAGTTGATAATATAGATGAAATTATAGAATATAGTGATGGAATCATGGTGGCGAGAGGTGATTTGTGAGTAGAAGTTCCATTGGAAAAATTGCCAGTACATCAGCATATGATTGTCAAAAAATGTCGTGCAAACGGTAAACCCGTAATCATGGCCACTCAATTGATGGAAACTATGATGAAGGAGCCATTTCCTACTAGGGCAGAAATTAGTGATGTGTACAATAGTGTTATAGCTGGAGTAGATATGATCATGACTAGTGGCGAAACCGCACTTGGAGATTATCCTATAAAAGTTATAGAATATATGACTAAAATAGCTATAGAGGCAGAATCACAGATCTCAAATGATTTTGAAGATTTTAGTGATGAGAGTGACAATGATTGCTGTGATTGAGATTGTGACTGTAAAAATGATCATATTGATCAAGAAAGCGAAAACGAAAACCATAATGAAGGAGAGATGGATACATATATACAAAGCTTGGTAAAAGATTTTCGTAAGAAGCAAATGGCAAAAGCCGCTATATCTTTGGCTGAGGATTTGTGAGCAAGCGCATTTTTGTGTTTTACTAAAAGATGATTTATAGCTCAAGAAGCTAGCAATTTTCGTCCCAATATGCCAATATATGCATTTACAAATCAAACAGATACAGTAAAGCGATTAAATACAGTCTATGGCGTTGAGCCTATTATTTTTGATTTTGATACCAAAAATGCTGTAGCTAGTGCTATAAAAATTTTATTAGAAAAAGAATTAATAGATGAAGATGACGTGATAGTATTGTTTTCTGATACTACAAAAAATGAATTCAAGTCGCCAAGCATTAGTATAATTACAGTTAGTGAATATTTATAATTTTACCAAAAAAATCACTGTACTATAAGTGATTTTTTATTTTTTCAAATTATTATATATTCTGACTTTTTTATTAGTATTTTTTTTGTATTATTATTTGTGATTTTGTAGATTTTAGACCAGCACAACAAGTCAGAATATCTCCCTTATCTGCATCTATCAATGGTATTTCTATTTTTCATATATCTATATGATCTATTCCAGATACTACTTTGCAAGAACACGCTACGCAAGCACCACTACGACAACTATATCATATATTTAGTCAGTTATTTTCTGCTAATTCAAGTATACTATATCTATCTATTTGATCTTGTGTTACAGAAAAAAATCATTCCTCTTCTCATTTGTGATTTAGTAGTTTGATGTTATAATCATTATTGGTTTGTACTGGATTTAGTTTTTCTAGTATTTCTTTTTTTAGTAATGGTAATTTTTCATTTAGTATATTTCGTATAAAGCCAGTTCTAATAGCTCTATATTGATGAGACACCAAATTTCTAAATCATATTATTCTTTCTTTTTCAAATATATTAAAATCATTATCAATTTTTGATATTTGTATTACGGTTTCTCATATATGCTGGAGTTGCATAAGACAACCATCTA
>JAYWGF010000215.1:0-3721 GCA_043778395.1 bacterium
TATGATAGTTTGCGGATATGATAGATAAAAAATTGTCTGACTTGAGTTGTAATTGACGATTTAGGTCTAGCATACGATCAGCCAACTCTACAAAAAGCTGCTGAGCACCAAGAGAGATTTGAGGAATTGGAAGCTTATCAAGATCTCATTTCCTAATTTGTGGAGTTTTTTTACTTCATTCTTCAGATCACATTATAAATTTTTTTTCTTTAGCATAAAAAGTTATAACCTTAGAATTTATAACACATAATAAAGATTTTAAGAAATTAATATCATCATGTTTTAATATATGTATAGATACATTTCAATAATATCATTCCGTTTGATCTAAGGATCATTGAAGTCTAACTTTTCATCAAGCATTGCTAACAGTTTGAGATATAACAATTTTTGGACTAGAAAAACGATATTCTTTTTCTGGACTTCATATAGATAAACTTTGAGGATCTCTACATTTTTCTCAACTTGCAATCTTTTTTGCTAAAATTAATCTTACTTTATTTTGAAGATCATTATCATAGGTAATATATTTTCATGGTTGTCATTCTAGTGGTCGTTGAATTCAATATCTATTTATATTTTTTGAGAAAATAGCTTTATGTCGTTTTGGTTTTAGTAATACAAAATCTTCATTACTCAAAAAATATTCAGGTATTATTTGCATACCAGTAAATGTTTCAGTGATAGATCAAAGATTAACTGTGTTTATTAATATTTTTTTCAAAGTATTATTTTGCTTTGATGATATAATCTTAAATCAATCTCACACAATATCATTAATATTAGCAAATGAAATATCAGAATCTAAATCTTTAGATTTTATTTTTAATTGATAATTTTGGAGAGAGCACTTTTTTAAAGATAATATACAAGTTTCTGCAACTACTCATGGAAATCCTATATCATAATCTATCTCTAATATAGATGTATTTTTTAATATATATTCGCGACAGTTTTCGTAAACATCAACTTCTAATATAGCTTGATCCATTATAAAAGTATTATGTCAATTGTTATTTAACAGCTTGATACTTTTTTCCATAAATCACATTATAGTATTAAAAGATATATTATTACGATCTCTATGATTTATGAAAATATCGTAATTGTTTATATAATATTTTATTGTTTCTTTAGCAAGCTTTTGAGCCTGTCTTCAATAGCTTGAAACATATGGTGGATTTCCGATTATGATATCAAAACCACCAGATTTCATAATATCACCAAACTTCGTATTCCGATCAAAAGCATCATCGCCCGCCACTGTAGCATCTGAAATCAGACTATTCCCCTTCTTTATATTATTATCTAGATTATTGAGTTTTTTGTTTGGTATTGCGCTTTTTAGCCAAAGAGAAAGCTTGGTAATCTCGACCGATTCAGAGTTTAGGTCTACGCCATATATATTATTTTGAAGGATAGATTTGTATATAGTTTCGTCACCAAAAAGCGACATTGTAGTTTTGTTTTTGATAGTAAAATTATCAATAATCTGACCTACTCTCTTATTTTCTTCATACAAATGATCAAAAACCTTCACCAAAAATGCACCACTACCGCATGCAGGATCTAGGACTTTTACATTTTGAAGTATATTTTGGTATTTTTGATATGCTTTTAGCTCGTCTTTGGGGAATTCTGCTATACAGTTTGATTCTTTTTCCGACAGTCGAGTCATGAGGCTATTTTGCACTATATATTCTACTATATACTCTGGAGTATAAAATATACCATCCTTTTTGCGTTTATTATTTTTGGATTCTACCAAGTCGCTAGTTTCTATACTAGATCAAAGCAAATCTGTCTTTAGCTTTTCTAGATCTGATATAGACTGCTCAAATATATGCCCCAGTATATTTACAGATAACTCATCAGCAAAATTATACTTACCCAAATCCACAAATTTATCACATATATTATCGCTAATTACCAAATTATCTAATTCCAAATCTTTTTTGAATAATCATCCATTATATCCATCTGGTAGATCTAGTTTTGGACTTCAGCTATTTACTGCCTCAAAAAAATTTGATAATGTTTGATATATTTTGTTCATAGCTAGTTTACCATTTTCTACTGTTTTTCTCAAGGAATTTTGTGGTAATAGTCATTTATGTTCACAAAAATGTACAAATACAATCCTATCTATTAATTTTTGAGATTTTTCTATTACAAAATTTACCTTTAGTCATATATTATTAGCTATGATGTCATTTATGAGTTTTAGTCTAAGTCATTTGTATTCTTGATAAAATTTGGCCGTAATATCTTGCTGCCTGATGCGAAATTCACTGAGCAGTCTAGATGTATAAGAGCCATTTCATCTATCCAAAAGGTTATTTGCACTAAGTATTGCTAGTAGGCTTTTTAGATTAGCAAAATTGTCTGACTCATCTATCAATTCTTGCAATGTCCATACTTGGAAGTCTTGCTTATTATCTTTGTATAGTCTTATACTCCCAAAATTACTCACTATCAACCAAGGGCAATCAGAAAATGATGTTTTATAATTAAATCACTGATCTATAGGACTCAATCATCAATAATTTGCCTGTTTTTTTCACAAATCACTGTCGGATCATTTTAGTTCTACTATACATTGTACTCACTCATATATATATCACTCGGTAAAAATACCCAAAGCTAGGTCAGCCTTTTTTCATCACAAAATCTGTGGTTGGGGATGTCTATTGATTTTATCCATATATCACAGCAATTCCCCAAAAAATAATCTATTGAATGTTTGCTCATATCTAGTTTCTTCTTTTGTGTCACCTCTTTTGTGGTCAGTATATATTTCTTGGATTATAGATATTTTATCACTTATATCCATTCAGTCATATCTTGCTACTTCTTTTTTTATTATTGATTTGGAAAATAAATCAGCCATATCATATTGCTAATAGATAAATATTATCATACATATATATATTATGGTAAGATTTTCAAATACTCCGGAGTCAGATTATATCAATTATCTCATAAATATATCAAAGTTACCTAATATGATGGGGGCAAAAATAAATCATTTGATTTTATCTCAAATATATATATTTATATCTTAGTATAATTGGATAAATTGTACATTTTTAGCTAACTAAATCAAATAATAATAATATGCCTTATATTCAAAACCCAGCCATTTATATCACGATGTATATATTGATATGAATGACGATAGGAGTCACAATTATGTTTTTGTACTATAAATTCTGGGTCAAAAAACTTACAGAATTGCAAATAGAAATTACCACAAAAGAAAAAATAATAAAAGAAGATTTGGCAGAAAGATCGCTGCTAACACAAAAAAATCTTGAAGAATCTCAATATAAACTGCAAACCGCAAACAGTAAATATATAGAGATAGATACCAAAAACAAATTGGCAGAAACCGCCAAATTAGAATCAGAAAAAATATTAAAATCTGCAGAATTTAGAGCAAAAGAAATACAAGAATTTGCAAACAAAGAATCAGACAGAATTATGTCTAGACTAGATATTATGCAAAATAAGCTAGAAGACAAAGAAAATAAAATAGATGAAAAGCTAAACCATATACAATCTCAAAAAGATTTTTTGGAAAATAGACAAAAAGAACTTGATGGCCAAGTAGATATTTGGATAGATAAGATACAATCAGTTAGTGATATGACCAAACTACAGGCCAAAGAAGAATTAATGGATATAATAAAGTCAGAATATTCTTCTGATTTTGAAAAAT
>JAYWGF010000216.1:0-3717 GCA_043778395.1 bacterium
AGTTTATTTATAATTCTATCTCAATATTTTTTCCATAAAGGGAGAACTTTATCATCAAAATATTTTTTTATATCAATTTGATCAGAAATATATTTATTAATATTATCTTCTCAAAAATACCGTAAATCACGATATATGCTATCGTATTTTTTATCATATATAAACTCTATCTTTGGTATCATGACATATATTATATTTTATAAATAATACATATAATATAGAAACAAAGCGACAAATCAAAGTATTTTATAGCGTTTATCAAAAAATTTAGCAGAAGTTATAAAAAAAGTGTTGACTTTTTTTATAACTTCGCTATATGTATTGTTAATCTTATGTTTTCGTAAGATATAAACAAAAAAGGAGGTGTAAAACAATGACCAGAAATCAATTTTTATACAATGACCCTGATGAAAAGGTAGGGGATGTTCCGTCAAGTGAAGAGTGCGATGAGCAAGTTGACCAAAGTTGGGATCCCCCAACTAGCGACAACGAAGATGAAGATGATTAAAATTTACTGATTTTTTATCAGTAATAAGAGCTAACGATTATTCTGTTAGCTCTTTTTTTGTATTTTATAAAAATCTAATATAATTTGTACGTATATTTGCTTTGTGAGATTTGCAATATATATTAGTCATATTATATCCATAATATATATATTATTTTTGCCAATCTTGATAAAATATATCCTCAAATTTGCTTATCGCTGATTTATCCATAGTTATTATTCATATTTCTCTATTATTGTCCATACTATTTGTACTAAAATTTATACTAGTAATTATGAGATATTTGTGATCTATGAGTAAGACTTTGGCGTGAGGATAGGGATTTGATTGAGACTTAAAGTTATCGCCAAAGTTATTAATATTTTGCTGATCTTTTGGTCATTTTGCCAAAATTATTTTTGTGTCTATATTTCTAGAGATTTTTTGTTTTAGTAAGTTTATGATGCTAGGGTCGTCTATATATTGATTGTAGATGTATATAGATGAGGTGGCAGATTGGATCATATATTCTAGTTTACTTCTACAATCTATAGGACAGATGAGCAAATTGGGATGTATATCGCTGACTTTGATTTGCTGTCCAGACAAGTCTTTGGCAAAAATATAAGTCAGACTATTTTTGATATCTATATTTGTACCCAAAAAAACAAATTCGCGATTTTTATCAAAACTGCTTTTGGTCCAATTCATAGTCTGCACGATATATCAGTTTTCGCCTACCGTAGTCTTGGCATGTGTAAAATTGACTCACATCTGGTCGTCGGTATATATATTTATACCTGCGCTTTTTAGTGAATTGGTAAGTCGTATGTAGTCTTCGGTTGGCTTTTTTTCTCAAAATTTTTTGGTTTCATATATTATAGATATATTGTGGTCGCTCGCTAGCTGCTTGAGTTTTTGGATGATATTTTGGTCGGTGATATTGTACATTCGTATGGATATATTTTTGCCTAGAGAAGATATATTCTGACTTCGTGTTTGGCGAGTATCTATGGGACTCGCATATATTTGTCATGAATTGATTATGAGATTTAGATTTTTTATAGATTCATGATGAGATATATTTGTGTTTTTTTGATTTTTATCGATTATATTATTTTGACCAATAGTCACTTTATCCGTTTTTATCAATAAAAATATCAACAAAACTAATATAATAATAAACCAAATCCTTGGCGAAGTCAGTTTATTGTATATTATTATATCTTGGGGGAGGGGTTGATTCATATACTATATTTGGAACTAAAGGTGATTTGATATTTAGATTTTTTTTTGGATTATTATTATTTTTTTGGATAATATATATATAGCAAATTCTGTCAATTAAAATAACTTATGATATTTTTTTTGTCATATATTGATATAATTTTATCACAAAGTTTACAAAAAATATTTGACAAATTGCTTTGGTCAGACTATAATATAAATATATAAAATTTATCAAATAATACAAATATAAATGACAAATCCTATAGATGAAACTAATACCAAACTAGATATAAAACTAGAGCAAACAGCTAAGCAAAAAGAAGAATGAATTCAAAAATCATTAAAAGATTGATTTGATAAAGTTTGAAATTTTTTTGGTGATATAGCTCACAAAGTTTGAGGTTTTTTGGGGCAGTGAACTCATAAGGTAGTAGATATAGTGTCTATAGCAACCTGAAAAATAGTAAGTACACCAAAGGTAATAGAGGAGTTTTTTGAAGAAAATCAAGATAAAATCAAAAACGTAGGCAAGTGGACTCTTTATGTAGGAACTTTCAAGCGAGTTTTGGATAGTGGTATATATGCAGGCAAAAAGACTAAACAGCAAATAGAATTGACCTATAGCAATGCTATGGAAAATTTACGTCAAAAATTATCAATGGTAGACTGGAAAAGTAAAATTGAAAATGTGCAAAAGGAGGATTTTTCATTTGTATGACCTGATGGATCTTTCTTTTATAATGACAAAGAAACTTGAATTTCTACCAATATAAATATCAAAACCAAAGAGTGAATAACTATCACTGAAGAAGAATTTGAAAGACAAAAAGCACTAGTCACCCAAAAATAATATTTTATAACTTAAATCAAAAACCCTAACGATATGACTAAACATTCAGATTTTTTTACAACTCCAAAATCAATAGATACTTCAGAAACTGTAGCCAGTTTTTTGAAAAAGATATGACATAATTTTAGTAATAAACTTCAAGAAAATTTAGAATTTTTGCCAAATTTTACAACTAATCTCAATCCAAAGTTTGATAGAAAAAATTTTTTGACTAAACTTTGATTTTATAAAAAATAGTATTTAGTGATATATTATCAATATATTCTGACTTATTATGTTTATAGATTCGTACTTGATTATATAGTAATTGCTGATAAGATTATTGATAATATAATATTTATTTTTTTGACAAAAGACATATTTATGAAATTTATAGATTTTATGAAATGAATATTTGTACCTACTTCGGAGCAAAACTTGGAAAATAAGCAAAGACTTAGTGATATATTTTATAATAGCATAAAAGACATATCTTGACTTACTATCATATATGCCAAAGCTATCAAATCTATAGGTATGCTTCACAATAATATATATAGTAATTATATAATTTGATTTGACACCAAAAGTATATTGATAATATTGCCATATGATAACAAATCCATAACTATAGGCATACCTATATATATATCAAAAGATAATCTCAAAGATGCAGATGTAAATTCTTTTTGACAAAATTATGATATAGAGCTAAAAAATAATGAAATCATAAGCTTTGCGCTGCCTATATCTATAGGCAATATAGACACAATTATAAACAAAAATCAATTTGCAATAGATCAAGAGCAAGAAGTAGAAACCTTCAAAATTTTTTTCAAAAACTATTTTGTGATATAAATATCAAACATCAAAAATTTATATTTTTTACTAAAATTATCATATATCAATAAAATATATATAGCTTGAAAATATTTGTAATATATGTATTATAATATTAGTTTATTAATTTCATAATATATTTTTTACTGATAAATATGATAGATATCACAAAATTGGAAAAATTGGCTGGCTTGCATTATGCAGATCATCAAAAAATATCAAAAGATATAGAATTGATTGTGAATTATTTATCTCAATTGTCTGAAATACAAATAGATGAGTCAGAATATATATATGATATAAACACTAAAAATTGTACTCAAGGAGTAG
>JAYWGF010000217.1:0-3705 GCA_043778395.1 bacterium
GCAAATTTTACAAAAAAGATATATAAATGTAGTAAGTCAGACTATATATATGATATATATGTATATATTACAGTTGACAAAGTAAGTTATTTGAGGTTAGTTTTTTCTTACTTGAAAAATATTACTAAATATATAATAAACTATTATGCTTACATAGATTGTTTTCTTCAATAAAAACAAAACATTTTTATAAAATATTTATCAATCTTATGTCAAATTTTATAAAAGTTTTCATAATATATATATTATTGTATGCGGTTTTAGCGACTTGACTAGTGCACAATGGATATATATCTCAAACGCTTATGGCAATTACCAAAGAAGTATTTTGGTTTTGATTTGTGATCGTATTGATGATAATATATCGTAAAATTTTGAGTCAGTATATATCTATGATGTATATATATTATTTGATGTTTTTGTTTTTGATATGTATATGACTGGTAGTTACTACATTTATGCAATCAGGTAATGCAGAAATTTATCAAAATATCATAATTTGACTAAAATATGGAATATTATTTATGTGAATCATGATGAGCGCTAGTTTTGTAGGATTTGTGTACAAATATCAAAATCTGAATTATGAAATATTGATAAAAGATATTTTGCAAATAGTTATATTTTTTTTGATGATAGGATTGTTTTGGCAGTGAGCTAAATTTATATGGCCTGATTTTTTTATAAAGTATTTATGATTTTGACCTATAGGGGATTTCGATTTTGGCAATCCGCCATTGTATTATCGTACATGACCTGGAGGCATAGCGAGATATAATTGAGTATTTTCTTGACCAAATAATTTGTGATTTTTGCTGGTATTATTGCGATCTGTCGTAATATTCAGCAAAAAATTATGAATCAAATTATGGCAAAAAATACTATATGTAGTAATTTGTGGAATAGTCATGAGTAGGGGATTGATAGTTGGCGTATTATGTCAGACTATCATATATATATATATCCAAAAACAATATCATCGTTATATAATGGGTTTTGGTAGTGTATGTATATTATGAATAGTCTGACTGAGTATATACAAGCGAGATTCTACTATAGATCATTTGAGTTTATTTTTTGCTTCATTTGATAAATTTTTGGCAAATATATGGTGATATGGCCTAGGTAGCAGTGGACCAGCTGTGCATCGACATGGTACGATATTACCAGAAAATTTCTATTTGCAGATTATGATAGACTTTGGTGCAGTTTGATTTGTGGGATTTTTGGGGTGGCGGTCGGTATATATATATAAGCAATATCATGCTATACAGTCAGACTATATATATATGTTATTATCTATAGGGCTGATTTGATTATTTGTAGAGTGATTATTTTTGCATGTATGGGAAGATAGTATGGTAAATTATATATTTATGATAATGTATGGTATGAGTTGGGGGTACAGTTTGAGAAAGTAGGTGACTATTATAACAAAATTTTGTATACCAATAATAGCATAAATATCTATTGACAAATATATATAAAAATATATATATGTGTTGTAATATTTTATTTTGTGATAAAAAATAATGGCTAAAAATTCTCCGTCAAGTACTACTACAAGCATAGAAATACAAAAAGAATCTCCGTTTTTGAAAAAACCAAAACTCATAAATGGCGTACTATCTTATAGTAAAAGTCTGATAAAAATAAATGGTGAAAAGTTTTTTGTGTCAGAGTTACCAGAAGAATCTTTTTATAAAGATGGTGCATATATATGCAGATTGGTAAAGTACAATTCTGGCATGTGATATGATGATATACCGCAAGTATATCAATGATTATATAAAAATGGTAATTTTGAGAAAACAGATCATTTTTATGAATCCAAAAAACCAATAGTAAATATATGAAGTAAAAAAAATAATATCCGTATGTACAATAAAGATTTAAATATAAAGAAATTTGATTGACAGCCAGATTGATATTATGTATTTAGCATTAATGATTGAGTGTGTAAATTAACGAATAATGTTGATGAAAAAAATAATAAACAAAACCTTAATGAAATCTATATGCTTATTGATGATAATTACAAATTAAGTAACCCCAAATGACTTCCTGAGTGATACTTTTGCAAAAGTGAATTTTCTTCATGATTTGTTAATATAGAAAATTGAAAAAACTATACATACTTTATGTATGATGAAAATAAAAAAGAGGTTTTTCCTGTGATATGAATGCTAGATGATAAGCGTTTACACTTAATTAATAAAAAGCATAGTGTTTGCACCATATGATGAGAGCTGTATTTTTATGATCAAAAATCTGTCAAAAAAATTGAATTTGATTTTACGGATAGTATTTCTTGAGCAGATTCTATGAAAAGTGATATTGATGCTTCTTATGCTTATAGTTATACCGATTATGAGAATTTGAATATATTGAAAATTTCTAACCAAAAGTCTATTAAATTACGGAATTCTAAATTGTTTAATAGGATTTGAAATTCAAATAAACTTAAGGAAATAGATACTTCAAAAGTTATAAATAAGGATTTTGTAAGTGCTGATATATGAGTAATAAATTCAAATATACTTTATATAGATTATTGATTTAATAGAACATTTTTTTATCGATATAAAGATAACAAATTAGTACCAATAAATGTTTCTTGATTTAAAAAAGAATGAACACCGTGTTTAGTGCATAATAACAAATGTAATTTACCTGTATTAGATTTTCCTATTTTCTTGGCTTATGTTAACTCAAGTTGAGTTGCTAAGCACATAAAAAATGTACCAAACTGAATGCGTCCAGTAACATTAGTTCAAAATACAAAAAATAATCCCATAGTAAGATTATTGTCAGAAGACTATAATCGTGAAATTAATGCTCTACTATCAAAAGACTGATCAATGATTATGATTTACAAAGATGAAAAAATTGGCGATATGATTATAAGTGACTTTGATATTAGTACTAAAACCATAAAATATACAAATAGATTTTTTCAAGAGATAAATAAAAATCTAAACGATGATGAATGGGCTAAATTTATAACTGAATATGATCCAAGTTATAAAGTCACTGAAGATTCAAAAAAATCTATAAAAAATAGAATAGTTGATGATCTTACTAATGCTTTAGAATCCAAATAATAAAAACCCAAACAGCTCTGATATTTGGCTTGTTTGATTTTTTTATCTACCTATTTTCTTATAAAACCAGTATATATATTTATTCAGCTCTGATATTTGGCTTGTTTGATTTTTTTATTTACCTAATTTCTTATAAAGCCAGTATATATATTTATTTACGACTAGATCATAGCTTCAGTATATATATTTTGCTTCTCCGCCAAATCATAATTTGAATTTGGTGACACCTGCTAAGTGATGAGTATCATCATCATTTAGTCAGCTAATACCTAAGAAGTCATATATATCATAGTCATTTTGATGACATCGCTTGATGATATTTCGGTGTAAAAATTGATTTGTGCCTATATTGCCAGCATGGCGATTGGTCATACCATATAGATATATGGCTACTTTTTTGCCATCTAGCTCTACAAATATACAAACAGCTCATCAGATTATTTCTCCATTTAGTTTGCTCAAGAATATTTTGCCACAATTTTTGGTGTATATATATGATATAAGTTTATCAAATTTGGCTTGAGAAGTTATAGCAAATCATTTATCACAAGCAGTCTGTTTCCATATTTCATAAAATTTATCCTTATCTTCTATTTTTCAT
>JAYWGF010000218.1:0-11691 GCA_043778395.1 bacterium
TATAGAATAAACATTATTTCGCCTAGCGGCTCTATAATTTTATTCTATAATCTTTTTTTATCAAATGTGTTACCTTAATTGCTGCAATTATTACAATATATGTACATCAATATATATTCTGACTAATAGATTTTACAATATATATTTGACAAATAGGAGGAGGTGAGTATTATATACATATAATTTATTTTTTATAATATATATATGACAAATACAAATTTGGAAGATGTAAAAAAAACCATAGAAACTAAGAAATCTCCTGAAGATTTGATAAAATTATACAATACGATAAATACGCGAGAGAATTGGCAGAGTGAATATCAAAAGCAATTACAAACTATATTTGATAATAGTAAATTCGATAAACAGGATTTCTTGTCCAAATTATTAAAAGATAGAACTTCTATATCATTATTTCAAATGGCAAGCAAAAAACAAAACCAATATACTAGGAACTTGGATGGCTTGGCTGGAAGCAAAAGTCAGACCAAAAAACTAGCTGAAGATATGTTTTTGCAATTAGTAAAAAATCGAAAATCAACAGAAAATAAAGGAGAAAAAAAGAATATTGAAAATTATGTAAAATTAGATCAAATCACAAAACAAAAACTTATAAATATGTGACAAAAAGAATGAAAAATATTAGAACAATTGGGTGCAAATGAAGCTATTTTACTTAAATGAATTTTTCCAGTAAAGATAGATAAATTTGATACAACAGTTTCTGAACTCAAGCTTAGTTACATATCACAAGCTGATATTGCCTCTATGAATTTAGAAATATCAGAAAATATGACTTTGAGTCTTACACAAGCTCAGAATTTTTTAAATAAAAAATATGGTGGTAAATATATATTATGTTTTGATTGTAAGCCCATAAATCAGTATATATCTGATGATTATGAATATATAGCATGAGATAATGGCAAAATATCAAAGGAACAACTGACTAAAATGCCTGATAATATGTTGTATACACAAAAAAAACTTTTGAATTTTATTTCTAAAGCAGAAAATAATCCTAAGCTAAAAAATGCAAAACCTATTTTTCTTTGATCCAACAATTATGGATTTTTCAAAAAAAATGAAGAAATTATGACTATAAATGTAAATAGTATATCCGACCCTACAAAAAAAATTCCTAATATTATAAAATTAGATATATCAAGTATGTAATTATAAAAAGCATAAATTTATTTTCTTTATGATAAAATTATTCTCGATAAAATCTAGGATTTTTTTTTATTTATTTGAAAAAATACCTCAAATATCTATATATATATTATGAAAAATCTTGACGATAAATTATCACTTATGCGCTTTGCGCCATATATATATGCACATATCATAGATGGTAAATATATATGTACTGCAATTATCAAAAATAATAATATATCTTCACAAGAACTCAATACTATACAATATTTATCAGAAATAAAAAAACTACAAGAAAATTGAAGTATATATATATGAAATTGATCAAATGATAATATATATATGTGTATAGCAAAAGCGTTATCTGAAGTAATAATTTTGTATTATCAATATATCGTCAAACCAAAAATTTCCGAGTCTGTCCGATGAGAAGATTTTATTTTTACTTTGGTTATAGAAGATATTATCAATAAAATCCAATTATCGCCAAAGCCAGAGCTTTATTTTCAACTTATCAAATCATTTATAACTATTAGTCAAAAAGTTTTTGATATTGGGACTTTCGTGACTGATATTGATGATTTGGAAATTGATGATATATATATGTGAGAAATTTTTGGTGCAAAATTTGGTAAATTGATAGACGGCAAAAATAAAAATCCAATTTTGCGTATAGCGTATATATATTCACTTCAAAATATTATAAAGTCAGAAAATATCACTAATATATATAAATCTGAATATATGCAAAAATCTGACAATTCTGATAATTCTGATTACTCTATCCCTAAAACTATATCAATAGGGAATGGTAGAGATAAAGTATTATTTGACTTCAATAGTTTTGAAAAACCCAAATTGCTTTTGCATATATGTTGTGCGCCAGATTTGACTTATCCATTATATCGACTCAAAAGATACTTCAAGATATATTTATTTTGGTATAACCCTAATATACATCCGCGTGCCGAGCATGATTTGCGCTATGAGCAATATCTCAAGTTATTTGAGCTAGAAGAGGGTGATTATGAGATAGTAGAAGACCGATATGACCCAAAGGAATTTTTTGCAAGTTTTGGAAAATATCGTAAGCTTATCAAAGATGGACTAGAAGAATTATCCAACAATGAAGTGCTAAAAGTAGCTGGCGATATGGAGGAGCGATCTGCTCGCTGTGATCCTTGCTATCTGATGAGACTAGAGCAAGCTGCGACTATAGCGGCAAAATTATGAATACCATATTTCACATCTACATTATTGATATCACCCAAAAAAGTCGCAACCAAATTATTTCGTCGAGGACTTGGTGCACAAGAGCGCGTAGTAAATAGTAAATTTTTACGATTTGATTTTGCAAAAAAAGACGGTTACAATAAAGCAAGTGAATTAACCAAGGATTATGATTTGTATCGTCAAAACTATTGCGGTTGCTGATGGACAATCCCTAAAAAATGAGAATCACTCAAAGAATATAAGTGAGGATAAAGTTTATTTTATAAAATTATAATATGGATACTGATATAAAATTACCGCATAAATTAGAATTAGAATTATGATCAGAAAAACCTCTTTTTATCGTTTACTCAAGTTGATTAAATAACATTATTTTTATGTTTGCTGTTATTTTTTGAATTTCTTTTATTATATGTTGATATTTAATAAATCCCGATATCAAAGAAACCTTATTTGTTTGATGAATTATAGCTTATATTTTTTTTATATATTATAATAATTTTAAAAATAAAAGATATTATGTATGAACTCAGGATAGATTATGGATTTATAAGAACGACAACTTGGACTCTAAAGAACGGTCTGAATTTTCTTGAAATATAGAAAATATTTCAAATACAGAGTTAAATATAGAATTAAAAAAATGAAGATGGATTTATACTAAATATTGAAGATATTACCTTCACTATGGAATATATATGTCGTGAATAAAGGGTATAGATAAAATTCAAAAAATATGTAAGCAATATATTGAAATTCATAAACTAAATATTACTGATGATAATAGTTTAGAGTATACAAAAAATAGCATAGTAGAATGATCTTTTATGAATATTATTTCAAAACTTGTAATATTTTTTGCTATTTTAATGACATATATAATAATTGTATTATTTCTAATGAGCTTAACGATAGCTCTTTATCCTGATTATGAGGATTTTATAATATGATTTGCATGTTTGATTAGTATTTTTGTGATATATTATATCTATAAATTTATATTTTAAATAAATAAACAAAAATAAGTTATATATGACTACTATTTCGGGTATTGCTAACTTAGATATTATTACTTGAAAATAACATAAAATAAGTTGAAATAATTATTATTATTTTAACTAATATCTAATATATATAAATGAATACTTGTAAAAAATGTTGATCTAGTGCTTGTCATAAGGCTTGATTTGTTCGTTGACTTCAAAGATATAAATGTAAAGAATGCAGATGTTTTTATACTCATACTGAAACAATAAAAGCTAGTATGAAAATTAAATTAGATGCTTTAAGGCTATACACTTTATGATTATGACTCAGATCTATAGGTAAATTTGTTTGATATAGTAATGTAGCTGTATTAAAATGGATAAAATGATTTTAAAAATTAGCAGAGCAAATACATGAAGAACAAAAAAATAATCAAGAAACTTATGAATTTATAGAAATGGATGAATTACATACGTATGTTAAAAAAAAGGATGTGCATTTCGAATATGGACTGCTGTGCCTCAGTGACAAAACAAACTTATTGATTTTACAATAGGAGATCGTACAAGTAAAACTTGAAAAAAATTACGAGATAAATTAAAGTGAATTAAAACAAGATAAGTATATACAGATCATTGGAGAGCATATGAGGATTTTTTACCATATATGATACATACCCAAACAAAAGCAAAAACTTACAGTGTAGAATGATTTAATTGTAGATTAAGACATTATTTAGCTAGATTGCATAGGAAAACTCTATGTTATTCTAAAATGATATACATGATTCATTATTCAATTTTGCTTTTGATATATCACGAAACCATCATTAGTATCTTTAGTTAGCAATACCCTATTTCGCACAATAAAATTTTATAAATATATGATTTGAGACAAAAATATACAAAAAAAACAGTCATATATAATAAAAAAATAGAAAACACGATAGGCAAAGAGAAAATATTTTGAAATATGATAAACTTACAAATAGGATATGTATAAAAAAATTATAGAATAACCTATAATTTAATTATTCTAATAACAAAATATACAATTGATTACTATATATTTTGTCAAACAATCTGACCGTCTTTTAGTTCTATAACATTATCGGCAAACTGCAATAATGATTTATCATGTTCTATCATGAGTATAGTATCTCCACGATTTAAAAAAACTTTTAGTACTTGGAGTAATCTTTGTATATCGTCAGGATGCAAACCTACAGTTGGCTCATCCAAAAAATATATAGTATGTCATTTGTATTGTTTTAGTAAATGTTTTACTAGTTTTATCCTTTGACTTTCTCAACCCGACAAAGTTTGGGCGGGTTGTCACATTTTTAGATAACCTAATCATATATCCACCATAAGCTGCAATTCTTCATTTACAAAACCAATCTCTACAAAAAAATCATTTGCTTCATATACATACATTTGCAAAATATCACTTATGCTTTTGCTATGTCGCTTTATACCAAGTATTTCTGATTTATATCTTTTTCCTTTGCATAGTTGACAAGGCACATAAGTATCTGGTAAAAATTGTAATTCTATTTTTTTGTAGCCGTATCAATCACACTCTGTACAAGCTCATTTGTCACTATTGAAGCTAAAATGTCAATCAGTCAATCACAACATTTTTGCATCTTGCGTACCAGCAAATAGCTTACGGATATTATCAAAAACTCATATAAAAGTAGCTGGACAGCTGCGTGGAGTTTTACCAATACTACTTTGATCTACATATAGTACATTTTGTATGTTTTCCCGTCAAATTATACTATCTACGCCTATTTCCTCATAAAATTTATCCATAGCTCACTCTTCCAAAGTACCATATTCATTTTTATTGATATATTGACCTGCGATAATTTCATTTCGTCAAAGTCACCTACCTAATAGTTTCATTCTAATATGTCATTGCACAAATTTTTGCCTTTCATCCAAAAAACGAAATAATATATGATGCAATAATGTAGTCTTACCTGCTCCACTTGGTCATGTTACTATCGTAAAAGATCAAAGTTTTATTTTGGTACTTATATTTTTGAGATTATTTTTTTGGGCTCAGCGTATTTCTATATATATATTTTTGGGTTTATGATCAAATTTTATATTAACTTTTTTTTTACCAGTAATATATTGAGAAGTCAGACTATCTTGTGATATAAAATCATCGTAATTACCACTAAATACCAATTCTCCACCAAAATCACCAGCGCCCGGTCATATTTCTACAACCCAATCACTATTTACTATAAATTCTTCATTGTGTTCTACTACTATGATAGTATTTCACATTTTTTGCAAAGTTTTTATGGCTTTTATGACTTTTTTGATTTCGTTATCATCAAGTCATATAGTAGGCTCATCAAGTACATATGTGATACCAGTCAATTTATTTCAGAGTTGCTTTGCTAAACGCAATCTTTGGATTTCTCATCCAGATAATGTATCCATACTTCTAGTCAAATTCAAATATCAAAGCCCTAGCGATTGGATAGTTTTTGCTCTTTCAAGGAGTGGATTTAGTATACGATCCATCAATAACTGTGGCTGAGTACTGTTATCTTTATAATATTCCAAAAAATCTATAAGCTCATCCATAGGCATTTTTTGTAAATCATGTATATTATACTGGGGATATTTTTTTGAAAGTTTTGACATGTATTGAGCACAAGATGTAAACTTATATTTTAGAGAATATATAATCTGAATATATATTTTTTTATCTATTTGATTACTAAAAAAATACACAACAACAAAGTATAATTTTGTATATACATATTTCAACTATTAATATTTATTTTGATATATATACTATATATTTATAATTTTTGAAGTCAGAATATATTTCTGATATATATGATGATTACTAGTACTAATTATTGTATGCAAGTTGATTATTTTTGACTTCCAAAAGTTTTCCTTGTACTACGACTCTTTTGCTACTATCGCCAATAGGATAACATCAAATCAAAGATATATAATGATCATCATTTTTTTCACCTATAGCTATAAGGTCTTTTGGTTTTACTATATCTTTACTGATTACATCATATATATACATTTTGCCATTTCGCGCAAGTTTGATTTGATTACCCACTTCCATTTGAGGAATTTTACTAAAAACATTATTGAAGTCGCTTTTGACCCAAGCATAATTGCTAGTATGTCAAAATATCAATATATTGCCCTTCTGATCTGGATTTGGCGTTCATGGATATTTTATCACTCACTGCTCTAGTTCTTTTGAAAAATCTCATTTTTCTAGTTTTTCTTCGGTGTAATATTTGATATCTACTATAGGTGCTTGTATATCTAGTCACTCTATAAATATTCTGTTATCTGGAGGCAACTGATTGAACACAAATCATATTTTTTCTTTTTTTTGTTTTAGTAATCAATTATTTGAATTACTAGCTATATTATCTATGGCTACTACTTGCTCTATATCCGTTTTTGCATTAGTGATGATATTTTGAGGAACTTCGTGACTACTATTATCAAACCATATCTGATAATATGCATTTATGACGCCAAAATTTATCACTGTCATACTGACTATAAATCACAGCATACCTATTATACTTACCATAAAAAATTCTTTTTTTATATTTAATTTTTCTTTTTTGATTATTAGTGATTGATTTGTTTCAATTTGCAAATCCAAATTATTTACATTATCCAAAGTCATTTTTTTTTATGTATACTAATAAAGTGATACATATATTATAGTCTGACTTACCTTATTTGTCAAAAAATCTACCAAATATATTTATTTGAAACTTAGCTACTATTGACATTACATAACTTGACATATATCAAATTATAAAATATATTTACAAATATATATATATATATTTGATTTATCAAAAATAATTATAAAAAAAATCGCATATGCGATTTTTCAAACATATATAAATTATATATATATATTAGTTTTTTGGTAATAATACGGTATCCACTACAAAAGTAACTCAATTTGAAGAAAGTATATCAGCAATTTGTACATTTGCTCAATTTACCATAGTCTTACCATCTTTTATAGTTATTGTTAATTCTTCTCATTGTACAGTTTTTAGCTTCATGCCGTCTTTTAGATCGCTAGTTGTATATTTACCAGCTATTACATGATAAGTTAATACTTTTACTAATTTAGATTTGTTTTCAGGTTTTAGTAATGTATCTACGGTTCAAGTAGGTAATTTAGCAAATGCTTCATTTGTAGGAGCAAATACCGTAAATGGTCAAGCTCATTTTAGTACATCCACCAATCAAGCAGCTTTTACAGCAGCAACAAGAGTAGTATGATCAGTAGACATAACAGCATTATCTACTATATCTTTTGATTTTACCATCATAGCTCCTCATACTAAAACACCATCACCAGTCATCATCATTTCATCACCAGTCATCATCATAGCATCTCAAGTCATATTCATACCAGTCATCATATCGCCAGTCATCATCATAGCGTCTCAAGTCATCATCATATCACCAGTCATCATAGAGCCAGTATCTACTACAGTTTCTGGAGCTTTAGGAGTCAAAGAACAAGCAGATAAAGTCAAAGCAGTTATTCAAACGCACAAAATTGATAATTTTTTCATTTTTTATATGTATAACAATTAATAAAATAAATTTATGCAATCAATATATATTGATTAATATTCAAAAATCAACATCTTTTTTTGAAAAATATATTTATTGAATTTTTGGATAAAATAAATAAAGTCAGAGTATACATACTATATATAAGCATACAAAAAAATAATAGTTTTATATTTTGAAATAATTTTTTTTATGAATTATCCACTACTAAAAAAATATATAAATTACATACCATATTCACAAGATCCACAGCTAATTACTGATACAATCATACAACTTGCAAAATCTTATATACCCGATCAAGAACTTGCAAAGTCCAAAATTCAAGAAACTTATGAATTTGCTAAATTAGCACATTGAGATTGACTCAGGTTATCTGGTGAGGTTTATATAGTGCATCCACTTTTGGCTACACAATTTTTGATGAGTATCAAACCAGATCTTGATACTATATGTGCTTGTATATTGCATGATGTGATAGAAGATACATCATATACATATGACGATATAAAAAATAAATTTGGCCAATGAGTAGCTGAACTATGCGAAGGAATGGTAAAAGTTAGTAAATTAAAATATCGCGGTGAGGAAAGACAAATAGAAACTCTCAAAAAAACATTTTTTGCTTTTAGCAAAGATCTTAGAGTAATTTTTATAAAGCTGGCTGATCGTATTCACAATATCCAAACCCTTCACTATCACCCAAATTCTGAAAAGCAGTCAAGAATAGCGAGAGAAACATTGACTATATATGTACCTATAGCCAAAAAACTATGATTATATGAATTCCAATCTTTATTAGAAAATGGATCATTTAAGATACTACATCCAGAAGAATTTGGTCAGATTATATCTTATCTTGATAATAAATATATAATAAACAGCACACTCATAAATGAGTGAGTAGATAAATTAGAAAATATTCTGACTGATGGGAATTTGCAAAATATAGATGTCAAATGACGCATAAAATCACCTTATCGTATATGGCAAAAGCTAGAATCACATGATAGAAATTTTGACAAAATATATGATATACTCGCATTTCGTGTAATAGCCAAAGATATATGAGATTGTTATCAAGTATTATGATTATTGCACAATAAATTTACGCCACTTGATAAAAGATTTAAGGATTATATAGCTGTACCAAAAGATAATGGATACAAATCTATACATACTACTGTGCTATGATTATTTGATTTTCCTGTAGAAATACAAATTCGTACTCCAGATATGGAAGAATATGCTGACCATTGAGTGGCGGCGCATTTTGCATATAGTAGCTTGAAGCAAAAATCAAATTCTTTTAGATCAGATATAAAACAAGCTGACCGAGTAAATAAAATACAAGAAATAGTAGAAAATTATCAAACTGATAACGAATGATTTCGTGAATCTATGAATATAGAGCTTTTGGATAATAATATATATGTATATACTCCCAAATGAGATGTAATAGAATTATCAAATGGTAGTTCTATACTTGATTTTGCGTTTCGTATTCATAGCAATGTAGGACTTAGATTTCGCAGTGGTATAGTAAATGGCAACATAGTACCTATAGATTACAAGATCAAAAATTGAGATATAATATCAGTCCAAACACGAAAAGATAAATTTTCTGCAAATCGTAATTGGATAAATATACTTCATACTCCTAGCGCAAAAAATCAAGTAAATCGCTATCTTCGTACTTTTATAAAAGATGAACTAGTGCAAAGATGAAAAACTCTACTAAACGAAAGGCTGATAGAATTTGGATTACCTTTGCTAAATAGCAAAGAAGATAAAATAATATTGCAATATCAAGATCTAGAAAAATTTGATAATTTGCTGGTAGATATTGCTGAAAAAAGAATTGGCTCGCACAGTCTTATCAATGAAATCTACAAATCTGAAATAGAAAAAATCAAACTAAATATAGAAAGTCAAAATATCACTAATATAAATAAACCTATAGATGATAAAAAAAATAAAAATGATAGTCTGACTACTACAATAGAAAATATATATATAGACTCAGAAAAGTGATATGATTATGAGCTTTGTCAAGATTGCAATCCAAACACCAAAAATATAATTATAGCAAAATCATGAAGCAAATGAATCAAAATTCACAGTATAAATTGTAGTTGCCTGCCAAAAATTGATTTTGACAAATTGTTGCCTGCAAATCGAGAATCACAAAATCCATATACCTACAATCTCAAGCTATATATGTCAAATAGCAACAAATCAGGAACTTTGGCCAAAGTGGTAAAGGTGATGAGCGATTTTGGTGCAAATATATCTGAAATAGTTTTTGATAAATCTGAAAATAATACTAATATATGATATATGTCTATAGAGGCCAATAATCCTAGCAAGTTTGGTTTTATTATTCATCAATTGGAAAAACGAAAAGAAATAATAAATATAACAAATAAAGAACTTTTATAATTTTTGAAAATATATATATAATATAAAATTATGAAAATAGCTATAATATGATGATGAGCAGCGGGTATGATGGCGGCCGCTACTATACTAGAGCAAATTCAGTCAGAATATATTGATGATATAAATATACCACAAGGTACAGGTAAGACAGTTTTACTTTTTGAAAAAAATAAAATACTAGGTGCTAAAGTGAGAATATCGGGATGAGGTAGATGCAACATCACTACCAATATCACAAATACCAAGGAACTTTTGACCAAATACCCCCGTGGTAGTGAATTTGTGGAATATGCTATCAGAAATTTTACACCCAAAAGTATATATAAACGATTTGAATCAAACTGACTTGTGCTAAAAATACAGCCCGATAATAGAGTGTTTCCAGCTAGCAATGATGCAAACGATGTAGTGAAGTGCTTTGAGGATATATATCAAAAATATCCTGACTTCATACATATATACACCAATACAAGTATAACTGATATTACCAAAGTAGAAGATAAATTTTGTATATCTACACAAGATAATACATATATAGTAGATAAAATCATAATTACGACTGGTGGAGTAGCCTACAGACATACTTGATCTACATGAGAATGATATACCTTTGCAGAAAAATTTTGACATAAGATTACTAGACTAAGTCCATCGCTAAATAGTTTTTTACTAAAAAATAAAAATATATATACTTCACTACAATGACTTTGCTATCTTAGCAAGATAACATATTTGTCAAACAATCAAACAAAGTATATATATGGTGAAATAGTTTGGACGCATTTTGGTATAAGTGGACCGGGTATATTTGCGCTAGCTAGTCATCTTGCATATCATGATTTGAGTTTTGATGAGGAAAATAAGTCAGACAATAATATATATATCTCTTATCTAAATCATGACTCAATATATCGAAAAAATGAAATAGAGAATTATATATCTCAAAATCACAAAAAACAAATCAAAACAATGCTATCATCTATGATACCAGATAGATTGGCTGATATGATTTTGGAGATAGCAAATATAGACTGACTTATATCTTGCTGAAATCTTAACAAAATTCAAAAAAAATATATATATAATTTGCTAAGTGAAGGTATAAATGTGCAAATACTAGAGCGTCGCCCAGGTGATGAATTTGTGACTGCTGGATGAATAGATACAAGTTTGATAAATCAAAAAACTATGGAAAGTATAATTTGTAAATGATTATATTTTGCTGGTGAAATTATTGATGTAGATGGATATACTTGAG
>JAYWGF010000219.1:0-3682 GCA_043778395.1 bacterium
TTTTTATAATTATCTAATAATAAAAATTATATTGAAAATAGGCAGTACTTTGATACATTTGGGTATATAATTATCTAGCGATAAAAATCTAATGAGTCAGAATATATCTATGATATATATTTTGTACTATAGATATAAATATATATTTACCAAAGTATTATCAAATTTACATAATATATATACACATAAATATGAAATTCAGTAAAAATCTAATATCCAAATTTGTCACAATACCATCAGAAATAGACACCGATAAGCTTATGGATGATTTGACATTGAAGTCATTTGAGATAGAATGAGTGCAAATTCGTAAATTATCCGAGCTGCTTGTAATAGGTAAATGTACCTCTGTCACCAAACACCCGCAAGCAGACAAACTCAATGTATGTCAGGTAGATTGCTGAAGTCATGGCATATTTCAAATACTTACTGGTGGTGAAAATATATCTGAAGGTAAATTTGTGCCTACTGCGATTCCTGGTTGCTTTTTGCCACATATAAATTTGCAGATAGATCCGCGCAAGATGCGCGGTATGGATAGCAATGGTATGATTTGTAGCAAATGAGAAATAGGTATAAACGAAGATGAAGAATGTCATTGGATTTGGCTTTTGGAAGAGGATTTTGATGATTTGACTGATGAAGATATAGGCAAATCACTTGGCCAAAAGTATCCACGACTTGAGGAAACTATGTTTGAAGTAAAAAACATAGCAATCGCAAATAGATCAGACTTGACATGACATATATGACTTAGCTATGATATAGCCGCGATATATGATACTGATATAGCAGATATGAGTAGTATGTACATACAGTCAGACAATATTGATAATATATATATATCTGACGATTGAATACCTTCGCAAAAATCAGAACAAGCAAAAAATGAACTAAAAATAATAGATCAAACAAATTGACTACTTCGCAATTACCACGCTATATATATATCTACAGTACAAATCAAAAAATCTAGCTTCATGACTAGGACTATGTGTAGAGATTTTGAATGTATGCCACACGATGGACGAGTAGATTATGGCAATATATTTATGAATATCACTTGTCAGCCGATACATTGCTTTGATGCTGATAAAATACAATGAAACATATATATATGACTAGCAAATGAAGGTGAAGAATTTGAGGATCTATTTGGCACTGTGCATATACTCAAATCCACCGACTTAGTAATCAAAGATGATGTCAAAACTATTGCACTAGCTGGTGTAATATGAGCCGCAAATAGCAAAATTGATGAAAATACCAAAAATATATTGCTAGAGGTTGCAAATTTTGATCCAGTATATATTCGCAAAACAGCCACTAGACTAAATCTGCGCAGTGATGCAAGTGGTAGATTTGAAAAAAATATAAATCCGCTATGGACTACAAAATGCACAAATATGCTTATCAACGAGCTAACTATGTACAAAGATTATTATAAGCAAGATATGTGAGATTATGATATAATCTGACTTACTAGCTATAGCAATGATGATATTGTACTTTGAAATCAAAATGACGAAAATACTTGGGATATATCAATAATTAAAACCAATCAATTCATTTTTTGATGAAATGATATTATAATAGATTGAGAATATATAATAAATATCTTGAATAAGTTATGATTTGAAACAAGTAATATAACAGAAAATAGCGATTGAGATATAATATTATTTACAACCCCATCTCACAGAAATGATCTAAAAAACAATCAAGATATGTATGAAGAAATAGCAAGAATATATGGTTATAGCAACATACCAGATACTCAGTTTACAGCTACGATCACTAGCCCAAATCAACCAAATATATATCATATAAATCGTAAATCAGAGGATTTTTGGTTAGCTGACAAATATAGCCAAGTAGAAACATATCCCTGGATAAGTGAATCAGACATAAATAGATTTGGTTTTTGAGATATGAAACTTGTAAAGATGAAAAATAGCATGGATAGCTCTATGCAGACACTTCGTCCAGCAATTTTTCCTGCTCTACTTACCAATATCGCTAATAATTACAGATTTTTTGAGGAGATCAAGATTTTTGATATAGCTAAGACATACAAATACTTACCAGAAGACTCAAAAAATACAGAATTAACAGATGATTTGAATATTTCCAAAAATTCTGATATATTTTGAAGTATTTCTGGAACTGTAGAACATTTTGGCTTAGGATTAGCTATATATAGTGAAAAATCCTCAAAAAACCGAAAGTCAGACAATACTCTTTCTCTAAAAAATCAAATTAGTAAATATATATATACATTATGAATAATCTGACTGATTAGTTTCCGTAAAACTACAAATTCGCGATTTCATCCTAACAAACAAGCGACCATATATATATGAGAAACTGCCGTATGATATATATGAGCCTTACATCCTATGATCTGTGAAGAATATAAATTATCAACTGATGCAGATGTGGCTGTGGCGGAAATCAATTTATCTGTATTATGTGATTTGATAGGTGTGAGCTGGACTCAGCCAGTATATTATAGCCAGCAAGATCAAGTAGTAGACAGAGATTTGAGTTTTGTGATGCCGATATGATTTGATTATGCAAAAGTGCTTGACATGGTCAAGTGAGTAGAGAATGTGGTAGATATGAAGGTTTTTGATATATATAAGCTGACAGATGGGACTAAATCAATAGGTATCAAGATATATATACATGGTGATGGAAACTGGTCCACAGATCAGATAAATATAGTTATGACCAATTGTATAGCTGAGGTAGAGAAACTTGGCGACGTGAAATTGAGGTAGGTTTTATATTAAAAATATATATATTATGGAAAAAGAAATAGACTTATCTGCATGATGAGCTAATTGATTATTAATAAAAATTATATTTTTTATGTTTTATGTAATATGGGCATTGTTTTCTATTTGGATAATATATTTTGCATCAACCGAAATAGTAAATAGTTATAATCTATATTCTTTTATTGGTAATTTAGCTATAATTTTTTGATGAATATTATGATTATATTTTTTTGTATGAGATACGATAAATAGTTTTCTTCAAAAAAAAATAGATTTCAAAAATACAAAATTACGACTTTTAGCGTTTATTATTTTTAATATAATAGATTTTATATGTTGATTAACGATATGGCTCCAAAGTCATCACTGATGATTAATATGAGGCTATAGTAATATAACATATAAAATACTTATATACTGAATCATAGCTCATATTGTGATAATGAGCATATTTATTATTATTTTGAAAAACGCTAGAAGAGTAAAAAGCTTTTTGATAACTATATTTTGCACTTCAATTATATCTGTTTGAGGAATGCTTTTGGATATAAATATAGATAACACAAAATTCAGCAACCCAATAAAACCACTTATAAAAAAATATTATGATGATAATTATGATGATATATATATAATAAAAAATATCAAAAAAAATGAGATAAAAAAATTCAACAACATAAAATAATTATTTTATTATAATATATATTCACATGGGTATGGACGCATATATGCGTCCTAATATAATGGAATAGGACACATGTATGTGTCCCTACACGACAAATTCACCAATTTATAATACATCCACCAAAAACATATAAAGTCAAAATATATCACTAATATATATCATGAAAACTACAATCTGACTAGAAATACATATCAAATTATCCACTCCAAATAAA
>JAYWGF010000220.1:0-11587 GCA_043778395.1 bacterium
TTATCCTTTTGAAAATGCTGATAAATTTGAAGCATGATTTCCGGCTGATTTTATAGCTGAATGAACTGGGCAGATTCGTTGTCGATTTCAGATGATGCACAATATATCTACACTAATCACAGGTAAAAATGCTTACAAAAATGTAGTAGTGACTGGTACTGTACAATGAAATGACTGACGCAAGATGTCAAAATCGTTTGGTAATTATCCAGATATTCGTCCTACTATAGAAAAATTTGGTGGAGATAGTGTTCGTATGTTTTTGCTTAGTTCGCCGCTTATGGCCTGAGGCGATTTGGCATTTAGTGAAGATTGACTGAAAGAAGTTATTCGCAAAATTAGTCTACCTTTACGAAATTCTTATTCATTTTTTACCACTTATGCAAATATTGATAATTTTGTAGCTACTAAGCACAGCATCAATGATTTTGTTTGATTTGAATTTCAAAATGACTTGGATGAGCGGATTATCAGTAAGATGGCTATACTCATAACTGAAGTAAATGCAGCTATGCTTGTATATGATATACAATCAGCAATCAAGCCTATATATATATTTGTGGAAGATCTGACTAATCGATATATTCGTCGTAACCGTCGTCGTTTTCGAAAATCAGAAAATGACCATGACAAGATGACTGGCTATGACGTATTGTATGTAGTTTTGACAGAATTTTGCAAAGTGATTGCTCCATTTATGCCATTTTTACCCGAGTACATATATCGCAATTTGACGTGAAATGAATCAGTGCATTTGACTAATTGGACTGAATAATATAAAAAGTTAGACTATTATTGATATATATTAGAAATATATTCTGACTTACAAAAATTTTTACAAAAAAAATTGCAAATACGCAATTTTATAATTATGTAGTAACTTCTTTGTGAAGTTATTTTTTGTAAAAAATTTATTAATTTAATTTATACTCTTTTTATTATATAATGTGTAATTATTATTTTTTATTTTAGCGAGTATACTGTCTATCTAAATATAAATGTTCGTATTACTAGTATAAATAAAACTCACATTTATTAGTTGATAGACTATATTTGACAGACTATGATATATTTACAAAATCAATTATAAAAAAAACACATATTATTGTGTTTTATGCAGCTTTTTCTTCTTCAACTTCTTCTTCTCAATCTTCATCTTCTGACTCATTATCATCTACTTCATCTTCTGAAACATCATCTGTTTCTTCTGCTTCAGTTTCTTCGTTATTATCTCCTTCTCACATATCAGATGTATGTTGTCCAGCAAGCTTCATTGCTTCTTCTTTTTCTTGTTCTGTCATAGTTAAAATTATTTATATATATAAAAATGCTAACTCTATATAACTATTTTTTTTTATTTTTCAAGTAAAAATTTGTCTATATATAGGTATATTATTTTATACCAATACTCAAACATAGCTTTCTGCCTGTTTATTTCCAGATCTATAGTTATCATAATACATTGCCAAAATAGGATTTTTTTTGTAAAACAGACTTGCAAAATTCAAAAACAATTCAAAATCTTGAAAATTATTTTTATACCTTTTTTTATGTTTTAGTTTTTTTTCAAAAAAATTATCAAGTATATTTTGATTTTCTTCCAAAAATTCTTCTTTTGTAATTTGTCATAAGCTAGATTCGTATTTTGTCAAATTTCACACAAATATATATCAAGTTTGCAAATCATTTACCAATATATTTTTTTTGATAATTTGGCTAAATTGATCATATCCATAAGGTAATAATAGCATACAAACACTATCTATCTTATGATAAGTATATATATATATCAGTTGGCAAATACATTTTTCAAATAATATTATATCTTCAGAAACTTCAAATCATAAGTCAGAATATATATGATCTATACATATATCTATATCAAATAAACTGCTATATAAGCTACTATTATCAAAAAATGTTGGTAGAGATATTTTATCAGAATAAGCAATCAGAAATACTTTATTCAATAATTTATTTTGGAATAATAGATTGTAAGTGGATCACAAAACAAAACCGCATTGTGAAGCAAATCATCGTGGACATATAGCATAGTGGATATCGCTAACCGATTTGATATTGGTACTCAAAAATTCTGAAGCATAATTCCGATATTCCAAAACCATATCTTGAACTATGTCGGGATCTTGATGTATATATTTTGAGACGATATTTTGGATATCATGTTTTGACATATATATTATATATATATTCTGACTTTATTTTCAATTTGCTTTTCAAATTGACATTGAAAATGATTGATAAATATATATTATGCAAGTGTTATGCGGATGTAGCTCAATTGGCTAGAGTGCTTTCCTTCCAAGTAAGATGTTGCGCGTTCGAATCGCGTCATCCGCTAATTTGATTTTTGGTAAATATATGGTATCGTGGCAGAGTGGTCCAATGCAGGAGCCTGCAAAGCTTTATAACCGTGGGTTCGAATCCCGTCGATACCTAATTTGCTATATATGTGATATTAATAATATATATTATGATATTAGTAATATATTCTGACTTAAATTTATATCATATATAAGAAGATATAAAACATAAAAAGAAAAATCTCAACCGCCCAAAAAGCAAGTTGAGATTTTTTGTAAAAAGATAATCTTACAAATTCAAATTATGAAACTTGTATTGTAGATCTCTTGAAAGATCTAACACTTCACCCATTTTATTAACTGCTTCATGGACTGAAGCAAAGCTAAGTATTTTTGGATGTTGTGTTATAATCTCAGGTCTCAAGAGTCTGTAAATTATACCTCTCGAAGAAGTATAGGAGTAATTGATATTTGGAAAACACTCATTAAATGTTTTCATTATCTCTTCTCCGCAATTTTCTTTGCTTATAAATTCGATCTCTGGAAGCCTTATACCAATACTTTCATTTACCAAATTTACAATCATCCAAGCTGTCTGAGTTTGAATTTTAATAATTTTTTTCATTTTTACAAGCTCGCGATCTGATATAACAGATAATTTGGGTCAACGCTAGCCAGATCATTATATCTGCAGAGAGAGAGATTGTCAAATTTATAAATATATATTTGATTGACATATATATTTTTATGATTTTGTATCAAATTATGAAGTCAGGATATATATTATATACCAGTTTTATAATATATATATATCTTTATGCAGATTTTACAATAAAAAATATATAATTACCTTTGGTATACATATATAAAATTATATATATATTCTGATAAATAAATCGTATATATCAAATATTGACTTGTAATCATATCACAAATATATATTATTAGTCAAATAATCCAAAGAAAATAGGTAGATAATTTATTTTATTGATAAATCCTATTTAGGTGATGCATCGATTTTGGTCAGAATATAACTAATTTTAATAAATAAAAATTTGTATATATATTGATCATATTTTGATTGGTCTGACTTTGGTTTATTGTCAGTTTTTTATTTATATAATCGTTTATTGGATCCAAAATGGCAATATCAAAAACTAAAAAGCAAAACTTGGTGCTACAATACGATCAGTTGCTAAAAGATGCTACAAATGTAGTAGTAATTAGGCAATCTTGACTTCCTGTCAATGAGCAAAATAAGCTTAGAGTGGAAGTGAAAAAGGCTGGTGGTATATATCAAGTCACTAAGAAAAGATTATTGATAAGAACTATATCTGAAACAAATTATGATAATGTACAAGTATCTGATCTAAACTGATCAATTGCATTATTATATTCTAATTCAGATACAAACAAATTTTGAGCGCTAAAGGCTGTTAACAAAATTATCAAAGTTTATACAAAAAGTAATCCAAATTATGTATTGGAATTTGTATGATGATGGTTTGATCAAAAATGGTCAAATGCTCAAATGACTTCAGAAATGGCTAATTTGCCAAGCAAAGAAGAATTGATTGGTAAATTGTTACGATTGATGAAATATCCTTTGCAGTCATTTGCAAGTGTGATTGACCAAGTTGCAAAAAATAAATAATTTGCTTATTGTATATATTCTATTTTGAATAATACATCTATTTTATAAATATAATTAAAAAAACTAAAAATGTCTAACTCAGAAAAAATCATAGAATTGATAGAATCAATGACAGTAGTAGAATTAAACGAAGTAGTAAAATCTATAGAAGAAAAATTTGGAGTATCTGCTGCTGCTGGCGTGATGGTTAGTGGATGAGCTGGTGCTGCTGAAGATACTTCTTGAGCAAAAGATACAGTAAATATAGAACTTACAGAGATAGGTCAACAAAAAATATCAGTTATCAAGGCTGTAAAAGAAATTTGTGAAATAGATCTAAAGGCAGCTAAAGAATTAGTAGAAGCTGCACCAAAAATTATAAAAGAAAATGTAAAAATTGAAGATGCAGAAATTTTGAAAGCAAAATTGGAAGAGGCTGGAGCCACAGTAAGCTTAAAATAATCGTAAATATATAAAAATTACATTATATTCCGATATGAATAATGATTTGTGTTTGTCGGCTAAATAGGGATATAAGAAATATATTCTGACTCAAGTAAAAGGTATGTATTACTCCACAAAAATTTATCATTATCATTATTTTATATTTATATATAAATTAAATGATTTTAGTAGAAGAAATTATAAAATCCAAATCTTATGTTGGTACTATTCTAAAACACGCACACAGTAAAACTAAAAACTATTGGTCTTGAGTAAAGGATAATATAGTAGTCATAAATCCAGAAATCATGGCTCAGCAATTAGATTGAGCAAAAAATCTCATAAAAAATCAATTAGAAAAAAAGTGAGAAATATTAATAATTTGTGAAAAATCTATATATCAAAAAGATCTAGAAGATATAGCAAAAATACCAGGTGTACATTATTTCAATTTTAATACTCCTAGTGGAGTATTGACTAATTTTGCTACATTAAGTAAAAGAATTTGAACTATGAACGATCTTAGAAAATTTATAGAAAGCAAAGAACTAAAGACATTAACAAAAAAAGAACAGTTAACTAAAAGTAGAGAATTAATAAAAGTAGAAAAAATTTATAAATGAGTTCAAAATCTTAAAAAAATACCTGATTTGATACTTATAGTAGATGGTAAATCTATGTCAAAATTTATAGATGAAATTAAAAAAACTAAAAAACAATCTATAGTTTTGGCTAGTACAGATTTTGATAGATTTTGGGATAAAGAATATAATGGTGAATTAGTCATAACAAATGTAAGTAATTACCAAAGTCTTAATTTTTGTATGAGATATATATTTGATTTAATAAAATAATTTTTACCAATTATAAAATATTATTGATGTCAGATAATACCAATTCTATAAATATAGATGATCAAACTAATACTCAGTTTTCAAAAGTGCAAATAGATAATATTTCTTCAAATATATACGTTGCTAGTTCTATAGAAAGAAAAAAATCATTGATGATGTATTATTTGTTTGGTATCATTATGTCTTTGGATAAAAAAGATTTATCTGGTTTTGAATCTTTTCACATTAAACAGGCTACTTGATGGTGGCTTATTGCTATAGTTTGGATATTATTATCTATAATTTTGAGTTTTATATCTTATTGAGCATGGATTTGAATCCCAATTTGGTTGATACTTATGATATTCTTTGGTTTTTATAACTTTCAAGCAATTAATTGACAGTATAAATTACCAGAAAAGGCAAAATGAAATCTATTTTATGGTCTTTGAAGTCGATTAATGCTTATATTTGAAGTTTAAGATTTATTTATTTTATTAATATTGATTATGGAAATATCTATAGATTTGATAAAACAATTTAGACAAATGACAATGGCTTCTGTAAAAGATTGTAAAGAGTGTTTGATAGAAGCAAAAGGTGATTTGGAAGTTGCTACCGAGTTATTAAAAAAAAAATGACTAGCCAATGCTGCAAAAAAAGCAGATAGGGAAATGAGTGAATGAATTGTGAAATTTGAAAATAGGAATAATAGATTGATATGACTAAGTATAGGTTGCGAAACAGATTTTGTTTCTAGAAACGATATATTTTTGGAGCTTGTGGAAAAACTTTTAGTCAAATTATCAAATGTTAGCGTAGATGTAAATAAAATAGAAGACTTACCAAAAGAAATAGCGGAAGAATTAACGAATATGGTAAATGAATTGGTTGGTAAGCTTTGAGAAAATATGAAATTATCAACTATAATTAGTAGATCTACACTAGATAATGAAGTATATATATATAATCATACAAATAATAAATTAACTTCTGTCGTGACTTATAAAGCATTATCTGATAATGCCACCGAATCTGCAAAAAAAATTGCTATGCAAACAGCTGCAATGAATCCAGAGTATACAAAAATAGAAGACATATCAAAAGATTATTTGGATAAAATCAAAAAAGAATTTGAATCTGAAGTAGTAAATACTTGAAAACCTGCAAATATTATCGAAAATATAATAAGTGGTAAGTTAAATAAACATTTATCTGATATAGTGCTTACTGAACAGGTGTATATTTGAGATGATACAAAAAAAATTAAAGATATAATAAATTGAAATATAGAACTTATATCTTGCGAAAGGTTTGTGATATAATAAAAAATTTAATAATATAAAAAATTATTTATGAAAAAATATGAATTAGTTGTAATCATAAATCCAAGCTTGGCAAAAGAAGAGCAAAATTCAATAATAGAAACTATAGAATGATTTTTGCCAAACAATTATCATCAAAAAGATGATATATGAGTATTGAAAGTTTTCAATTTTGAACCAGCTGGCAAAAATAAGTCAGCATATTATTTGTCATATTTGGTTGAATTAGATTCAAATGATATAATAGATATTAAAAAAAAATTATGATTTGTGAAATGAATTTATAGATATGTGTTTTTTGCAATCACAAATAAAAGTATTTTTGTAAATCATCTAGATATAAATCAAAGATTTTCTGAAATTGTCAAAAAAGAACCTAGAAAGCAGTCTAGAAATAGTAAAAATGAGATTAAAAAAGAAGTCGTAGATGAAAATGAAGTTAAGCCACAAGAAAATAACGAAGACAAGAAAATATCAGATAATATAGATGTGACACCAGAATATATAGAACCAAAAAAAAAAGTTATCAAAAAGAAATAATATAATTTTTTATTGAAATATTTACATATAAATAATTAAGATTATGAATAATATTAAAAAAAACATACCCAAAATTATATTGAATATAAATGATATAAATTGGAAAAATACAACATTGTTGAACAGTTTTATAGATAGATTTGGTAATATGAAACCTAGAAAATATTCTTGAAATAATGTAAAATTTCAAAAGCAAATTAGACAGCAAATAATAAGATCTAGAGAGTTAGGATTAATTCCATTTGGTAAATAATTTTCTTTAATTTATTTTTTTTATAAAATTACAAAATGGCTAGTAAACTCAGAAGGATAACTAAATTTAAGTGGCTAAAAAGAATGAGGACTCATGGATTTCGTGAGCGTATGTCTACTACAAGCTGAAGAAATATTTTGTCAAGAAGAAGATTGAAGTGAAGACATTCACTTGTAGTAAGAAAAATTACTGATAAATAATACATCATTTTGATATATATTAAAAATATATATAAGGTCAGAATATATATTATATATCAAATTTTAATTTTGTGTTATTTTTAGATATTTTTATTATCTGACTTAAAAATCTTAATATAAATGTCTATTTGGGTCTTATAAAATCCTAATCAAAAGAATTATTAATATTTATTTTTTAGAATAATGTTATGGCTAAAAAACCTACTGATAAATTGCAATCATTAGCACATAACTCAAATAATCACTGATTTGATAAAAACCAGAGGATTTTTTTGAGAAAAAGAAATAGTCTCGCTGTTTTCCCTGATTTATTATCTATACAAAAAGCTTGATTTGAATCTTTTGAAAATTTTTATTTGAAGAAATTGTTTGAAGATATTTGCCCTATTGAAGATATTGCATGAGAAAAATTGATATTAAATATAAATGATATCAAAATTACTAAACCAGATATACAAAACGATGCTGATTTTGATAGAATAATTGAGGAGCATAAAAAAAAAGAAACTACTTATGGATGAGTAATAAATTGTAATATAGAACTAAAAGATAGATCTAGTTGAGAGGTTTTTTTTGAATCCAGAGCGAATATATGAACTATGCCCTTGATGACTAAGATGGGTACATATATTATCAATTGAGTAGAAAATATTATATTTTCACAAATCGTGAGATCTTATTGACTATTTTACAGTCAAGATAAAAAAGACTTATCATATAGTTTTAAAATTTTATCTCAATTATGATCTCAAATAGATATTGTAGTAGAGAAGAGTTGATTGGTGGTTTGTAGAATCAACAAAAATAGAAAATTTACAATTACTTCGTTATTGAGATTGTTTTGACTTGAAACAGATGAATCAATTACTGAAGTTTTTAGTTGAATTTTTGACGAAGACGAAGATTACGATTATATAAAACATACTTTAGCTAAAGATGCAACTTACGATTCTTGATCTGCCGCTATGCATATATACAGCAAACTAAGACCAGGCGAGTTGGTAGATGAGGAAAATGCGATAAGTTATATAAAATCAATTTTTTTGAGTACCGATAGAATCAAACTTTGAAGTATTGCAAGAAGAAAAATAAATTCTAAACTTTGACTAAACAATAAAAAAAATATTGATTATTTAGATTTGGAAGATATAATCGAAGCATTAAAATATTTGTTTAATCTAGCAAATCAAAAAAAGTGATATTTTGTAGATGATCAAGATCATATGAACAACAAAAGGGTTAGGATAATGTGAGAATTACTATATTCTCATTTGCAACCTACTATGAAAAAATTTCAAAAAACCACCAAAGGAAAATTTAGCGTAATAAATTTAGAGCAAAGAATAAATATTAATGATTATTTAAAACCAGTTGCCGATGAAGATTATGAGGAAGAAGCATGATCAGATGATAAAATGAAAAATTTGATTTGAAGTCAAATTGTGATAGATATATATGATAGGAAGTGAAATGTCTTGATAAAGGCTTGAACTAAAATATCGTCTGCAAACATAAAATTAATTCAAAAAAATGATATAGAAGAGTTTGTTGTTAGACCAAATATAAAATTGGTGGATATAGTAAATTTTAAAATGATTGATAATCAGATTAAACAATTTTTTGCAACTTCTGAATTATCAAATTATGCAGATCAAACTAATATTTTAGCTGAATTAGAAAATAAAAGAAAAATTACGGCACTTTGATCTGGTTGATTAAAAAGACAGACAGCAAGATTTGATGTACGCGATATACATTTATCTCATTATGGTCGTATATGTCCTATAGAAACTCCAGAATGAGCAAATATATGATTGGTTATAAATCAAGCTTTGTATAGTAGAATTAATGAAGATGGTTTTATAGAAACGCCAGCTATAAAGATTGCACAATATGTAGATTTGGTAGAGGAAGATATGATAAATAGGGTAGTTGATAGGGATATAAAAGATTGAAACAAAATCATAGCATATGACGGTCAATATGTAGATTCTGATTTGGCAAACAAATTGATAAAACTTTTATCAAAAGATAGTGATGTGATAAAGGTCAGACCATATATACTATCTCAAGTAGAATATATATCTCCTGAAAATGATAGTAAATTCACTATTTGTGAGGCAAAAGCTCCTATGGACGAATTTGGTAATTTGTGAGTAATCTCTCATGATAAAGAAAAAATAACAGAACATACAAATAGAGTACCAGCAAGAGAGTATATGGAAATTAGTTATTTTCATATAAATAATTTGACTCATATGGATGTAGATCCTGCGCAAATGTTTAGTCCTAGTACAGCTATTATACCTTTTGTTCAAAATGATGATAGTAGTCGTGCAAATATGGGTACTAATCAACAAAGACAGGCTGTACCTCTGGTAAAACCCGAAGCTCCTTTTATAGGAACTGGTTTTGAAAAAGACGTATTGCAATGAGTAAATGCAACGATATTGTCAGAATGAAAATGAGAAGTAATATATTTGTGATGAAAAAGTATAGAAAATAATACGGGTTACAATAGTATGAATTATATTATCAAAGTAAAATATGAAGATAAAAAAATATGAATTTCTGGTATAAAAGAATACAATCTTAGTAAATTCATTAGATCTAATATGAAAACTATGATTCATGATAGACCTGTAGTGTCTTTGTGACAGATGGTAAATAAGTGAGATATTCTAGCCGAATGACAATCTGTTGTAAAATGAGAATTATCTTTGTGAAAAAATCTTAGAGTTGCATTTATGTCTTGGGATGGTTATAACTATGAAGACGCAATAGTAATATCTCAAAGATTGGTAAAAGATGATGAACTTACAAGTATACATATAGATGAATATGAGATAGAAGTTTCAGATACAAAATTGTGAGTAGAACAATTGACCAATGACATTCCTGGTATTAGTTTGTGAAAGTTATCAAATCTTGATGAAAATGGTATAGCTAGAATTTGATCAGTTATCAAATCTTGAGATATAATAGTAGGTAAAATTGCGCCAAAATCAGAATGAGAATTATCAGCTGAAGAAAAACTAATACAAGCTGTATTTGGTGAAAAAAGTAAAAATGTAAAAGATTCTTCTTTATATATGCCTTCGGGTTCAGAATGAAAGGTAATAGATGTAATTATACTTGATAGTAAAAAGTGAGATAGCTTGGTAGCCGGTGTAAAGTATAAAATAAAAGTCTATGTAGCAGCTACTAGAAAAATAGAAGTTGGTGATAAGCTTACTTGAAGACATGGTAATAAATGAATTATATCAAAAGTTCTTCCTATAGAGGATATGCCATATACTGCTGATGGTCAGACTATAGATATTATATTAAATCCACTTGGTATAATATCTCGTATGAATATATGACAGTGTTTTGAAACTCAATTGTGATTGATAGCTAAGGCTTTGAGCATAAATTTTGCAGTTCCTTTGTTTAGTGGATTTGGTACACAAGAGATGGAGAGGTTATTTTTATGAGCACTAAATGATGTTGATTTGTATGAAATGAAAAAAGCTTGACGAGATGAGGACATGATAATTGATTTTCAAAAACAATTAAAATGACTGAATCTTCCCAAAGATGGTAAAATGGATATATATGATGGTAAGACTTGAGAAAAATTTGAGAGACCAATCACAATTTGATATATGTATTTATTAAAATTGTGACATATGGTGGAGGATAAAATTCATGCACGCAATGTATGACCTTACTCATTAATAACTATGCAACCATTATGAGGTAAAGCAAGAGATTGATGACAGAGATTTTGAGAAATGGAAGTTTGGGCTTTGGAAGCTTATGGTGCAGTAAACACACTTCAAGAAATGCTAACTATAAAATCAGATGATATTATAGGTAGAAATAAAACTTATGAATCTATCATAAAATGATGAAAGGTAAAAATAGGTAATATACCAGAATCTTTTCATTATATTACTCACTTGTTTCGTGGATTATTACAAAATATAGTACCACTAAATCATGAGAAAATTTCAGTTATAAAGCATTTGAGAGAAGATAAAATCAAGGCTT
>JAYWGF010000221.1:0-11563 GCA_043778395.1 bacterium
TTTTTTGTACCTTTTGATATATTTTTATTTACTATATTTACATAATTATCATAATCTTTTAGTCAATCCTTATGAGATATATCCATAGATTTATCATAAAAATTTGTTTTTATCATTCATGGTTCTATGATTTTTATTTTAATACCAAATTGTCTCAATTCATATTGCAAACTTTCCAAAAATCATTCCAAAGACCATTTAGTAGCGTGATATACACTATAAGTAGGTATTGTAAAAACTCCTGCCATAGATGTAATCGTGATTATAGTTCATGATTTTTGTTTTCTAAATATTGGTAAAATTTCACGAATCATATTCATCACACCAAATACATTCACATCAAATTCTTTCTCGATTTGCTCACTAGTCATCGCTTCAAAACTGCCTGTCAGACCATATCATGCATTATTACAAAGTACATCTATAGATCCAAACTCTTTTTGTATATTTGTGATAGCCTGACTTATAGTACTTATTTTAGTCACATCTATTTCAAAAATTTTGATATTTTAATATTTTATTAACTCTGTTTCTTGCAATGGTTGCCTCATAGTAGCTGCTACATTCCATCATTTTTCTGCAAAATATATAGCAGTAGCTTTTCCAATTCCACTACTAGCTCAAGTAATAACTATAGTATTCATATTTATCTATCTCCAAATAAAATACTATATATATTTATAAACTTTGTTTGTATAATTGCAATTATAATAAATATCAACAAATAAATATACATAAAGTATAGCTTGACTTATTCATTAATATAATATCTTGATTTTTACTAAATGAATTTATGGGAATATGCTTAGCTCTTTTTCTATTTCTTGACTAATATATATTTCAAATTCTTCTTCGCTAAAATTATTTTTATCTAAATAAATTTGTAATTCTTTTTTATGAAAATATATAAAATACTTTATTATTTTCTTTATCGTAAGTTGTTCTATTTTATCTTCATTGTTATAAAGTCCAATAGTCATAGGGATATTTATATCATATGAATTATAAGAAACTATATTAATATAAATAAATTTATGATTCCATTGTATATTGGTGATAATAGATATTATTTTTGGTATTTTGGATAGTAATTTATATTTTTTTTGAAAATATATTTTTTTAAATTCTTCAATTTCGTTTCTTGATATATTAAGATTATTGTTATTTTTCTTTAAATTAATTATTTTTTTAAAAACTAATGAATAACTATTTGCATCTGGAAATCTTAATATAGGATATTTGCTATTAAATAAAACTTGTTTATTTTTTTCTACAAAATTTTGATAATCATTAATTATTTTTTCAAATCAAATTTCTTTTGCTTTATTTATAAATCAATTATAATTTGCATTTTGTTTATTCAAAATTTCTAAAGTATATTCCCATTGTTTGGGAATGTCTTTATAAATATAATACTGCATAGCATAAAGTATAATATGAATTACTGTGTTATTATCTGATTTGTAGTTTATGTTTGATAATTTATAATAATCTATGATATTTTTTCATCATAAATCTAAATAATGATGAATTAATTCATGTGTAATAATATCAATTATTAATTCTGGCTTTTTTATTACTCATATAGTCATAGGTTTTGAAGTTCAAGACCATAATCAAGTCGCCTTTCATATTATATAGATAGGAATAATAGTTTCGGTTCGTTTATAAATTCATATTTCTGCTATTTTCGTTAAAATCATATCTTCATATATTTTCCACTCTGGTTTAATTTTTTCATTTATATATTTTTGAATACTGATCTCATCAGATACATATTTACTTCATGAGGTATTTGATAAGTACCACAATTCACGAAATACGTCATCATATTCTTTACTATAAATAAATTCTATTTTTGGTATCATTTTTCATACTTTTATACAATAAATACAAATATATAAACCAATATAATATTTATAATCTATAAATCAATAACAAAATTAGTTATAAAAACTTCATATATAAAAAGTATTGACTTTCTATACATAATTATTATTATTTAGATTAATCTCATGTATTTGTGAGATATATTAAAAGAAAGGAGGTGTAAAAAATGGTCAAAAATCAAAAATTGTACAATGATCCTGATGAAGATGATGATGAAGACAAAGGTGGATGGGACGGCGAAGGCGGCTCATATCCTACTGATTCTGATACAGGAGAAATTGATGATGATGCTGAGTAACTTTACTAGCTCTTTGCTAGGTATGAGCTAAACCATTTAGTTTAGCTCTTTTTTTTATTTCAGGATATATCAAATAAAACAAGTCATACTATATTGCTGACATATGTGATATTTTTTTGACTAATCATAAAGCGAATCTCTTACATTTATAACTTGATCCCGTATAGCCATAGATTGTATCTGCACACTATGAGTAATACTATAAAATTTGATATCATTTTGCAAAACAAAATCTTTTATCATTTCGGCAACAGAAGAGATGTTATCAGAGTCAAGATTATTTATAGTTTCATCCAAAAATAAGAATTTATTGTGACTTCGTCTTGCTATAGCGAATATCCATGATAACCTCAATATAGCCTTTTGACCACCACTTAGAGATTTCACTTCTCTAAAAACTCAACCATTCTTGATATTGATTTCCATTTTTTCACCTCATTCTCTTATTGTAAATCTGACTTCGTAATCTACTATTTTTGATAAAAATTCATTTATACTTGATTCTAATGATGGCAAAAATTCTTGCAAAATTAATAGTGTCAATTCTTTGCCAAAAATATTTACCAAATCTTTGACTATTTTTTCTTCTTGTTCTAATTTTTTTACGAGTATGATATCGTCTTGGTATTGGGTATATATATATCTTATTTTATCTATATTTGTGGATATATTTGATATTATTTTTTCGTAACTTATTATATTTGATATATTTATATTAGTTATTTCTGAATTTACGATTTCAAGTTTTTTTGTCAAAATATCATAATTATTTTCCAATTCCAAAATTTTACTGTTGTGGATATTTTGACTAGTTAATAATTGATCTATTTCTTTTTGAGTATTTTGAGAATTATCTATTTGCATTTGCAGATCATTTATATTTTCGTCTAGTCAGGATATATCTTTATTTATCAAATTTATTTCATTATTTGCATTTTGTATAGACCCAAAATCTAAATCTATCAACTCTGTCATAGCCATTCATATTTGATCATTTATTTCCTTTATATTATTATTCAGTATATTATTTTGATTTTCAAAATCTAGATTTGTGATTTGTGTAATGATTTTATCTAGATAATTTGTATATTCTGACTTATCTTCCTCAGCCAAATCTAATTTTCAATCCAAAATTTGCTTTTGAATATTTGATATTTGTTTTCATAATTCTATATTTTTATCTCATAATTCTAGTATATATATATTATTTTGAGATATTTTTTGATTAGTATTATTTATCAAAAGCGTAGTTTTATCTATAGCATTTTTATTTATTTGATATATAAACGGACATTCAGCATCAATTTTTGTACAAAAAAATTTATTTTGATTTTTGAGAGTGTCTTGTAGTCAATTTAGCTCTGATGTAAGTAGTTTGGTATCATTTATTTTTTCAGCTAATATATTATTATTATTTATTATTTGATTTTGCAGATTTTCGATTTGATTTTGTAATTTGCTTATCTGATTTTCTATCAAAAATTTACTTTTTTGAGATTGTGAGTTTATAATATTATCTTTTTGTATCACTAAATTTTTTTGATTCAAAATCAGTAAATCTAGTTTATTTTGATTTTCTGAAAGTTCAAATTTTAGATCTTTGCCTTTTTGAATTTTTATATTTATATATTCTATCAGTTCTTCTCGAGAATTTACAAATATGTTTTTACTAGTAGCTTTTGTGATATATTCTTTTTGCAATTTTTCTTTTTCGTTGATGATTTCATTTTTTTTATTTTTGAGATCATCCAGTTTTTGTGGACTAAGTTCTCATATTTTATTTATCAGAATATTTATATTATTTATATTACTATATATATATGATTTTAGCGTTTTTAATTCCGATATATTGGTAGATATTTGTGACTCTATTACTTGTTTTTGACTCAAAAAGTCTTGATGTATATTTTTGATTTGCGATAATATATCATAAGTTTCTTGCTCTATAGTTAGATGATTTATGTCCAATTTATCCATAGTCATCTTTTCGATGAACATTTGGTTTTCTTCTATCCAATTATTTATTTTTGATAATTTGGGCAATTTATTTACTTCACCTATATTGTTTATTTGATTATGCAAAACTAAAAGATCAGATATATATTTACTAAAATTTTGATTGTGAGTATCGTTATTTTTTTTGGCAATTATCATTCATTTGATTTCTCTAGCGCGACCCGACAAGTCTTCTTTGATTTTATCTATATCAAGCAAGCCAAATATATTTTTGAAAATCTTCAGCCTTTCTGCTTCCTGCACTCCAAAAATATCTTCGCTATTTTGCATAAACATATAACGATTTATAAAAACTTCTCTAAGTGGTAATAATTCTTTGAGTTGACTATTTAGATCTGATTCATTTTTGAAATCAAATGCCTTTCGTTCATTTATATTTATGTAATCAGATATATTTGAGGTTTTTGTGATAATTTGGTCAGGCAATTTTTTATTTATATTATTGTGATATTCTGACTTATCATGATCATATATATATAGCTTGGATTTTGTAGATTCAGATAATTTTGATGAATCTGCTGCATTAGTAGCGGTAGTAGATATAGACCTATGGATCATATATATATTATCATCAATCTCAAAAACTATATATATATCTCATTGTTTACAATTTACATTTACTATATTTCTATCAGAATATTTGTACAATCCATATATTATACCATCAAAAAACAAAAAACTTTTGCCAGTACCAACTGGACTTTGTATCATATATTTGCCATTTGGAAAATGTACCAAAATATCTTGATTGGCAAAAGGTCATATATTACTATAATAAGCCAAATATATATTCATGATTTATACTTTAGTGATAATTTTGCTATATGGTTGATAATGCACTAAGTGCTTGGTCGTAGTCTGGCTCTGTGGTTATTTCTAGTACTTGTTGCGTGTATATTATTTCGTGATTTTTATCCAATATAATAATAGCTCTACTAAGCACTCATCTCAACACGCCATCACTGATTGTCAATCCATAGTCTTCACCAAAACTTCAGCGAAAATCTGATAAAGTCACTATATGCTCTATTCATTCTGCTCCACAAAATCTACCTATAGCAAAAGGTAAATCTTTAGATACGCAAATTACTATAGTATCTTGCAGTCAAGCTGCGGTTTTATTAAATTTTTTGACGGATAATGAACAAACATCTGTATCCAAACTTGGAAATATATTTAGTATTATTCTTTTACCCAAAAAATCTTCTAGAGATTTTTCTGATAAATCTTTATCTACCAACACAAAATTTTTAGCAATAGATCAAACTTGCGGTAAATTTCAAATTGTATTTATTTTATCTCATCATAGAGTTATTTGAGTCATGAGTATTTATTTTATTGATAAATATATTTACCATAATATATGTATTTGTTAGTTTTTTGCAAATAAAAAGTCAGAATATATATTATTTATAATCTGACTTATTTATTTATTTGAACAATGCTATATATTTTTCATATCAAGCAGACTTTAGGTTCTTTTTGGGTATGAATTTTATAGATGCAGAGTTGATGCAATAGCGCATTCATCATTTTTCTGTTGGTCAATCATCAAATACATGACCCAAATGTGAATTTGAATATTTACTTCTTACTTCTGTTCTTACAAATCATAATTCTTTATCTTCTTTTGTAGCCAAAACTGATTTTGATATAGGTTTAGTAAAGCTAGGTCGTCAAGTTTTGGAATCATATTTATCATTTGAAGAAAATAGCGGCTCTCCAGAAACTACATCCACATATATACCTTCTGAATGATTATCTCGATACAAATTTTTGTAAGGAGTTTCGGTTCAATCTTTTTGCGTGACGGTATATTGTGTAGTTGTTAATGTTTTTTTGAGAGTAGCTTCAGAAGGTTTTACGTATTTTGAGAAATTTTTATTGTATGCATTTACATTTGTAATACCAGATATCAATACAAAAAGTATCAATATATATTTTGAGATTTTTTTCATGATATGTTTTATTATAAATTTATTTTGGCATCAATACAGTGTCTACTACATGAGCAACGCCATTTTTTTGCAAAACATCAGCGGTTATTACTGAACTTACGCCACCTTTTTCGTCAGTAAGAGTAATTTTACCGTTCATTTTACTTACTACCAATTTACCACCTTGTAAAGTAGTCAATACTTGACCATCCATAAGATCTTTGGATGTATATTTACCTGCTACTACATGATATGTAAGTATTTTGGTAAGAGTATCTTTATTTTCTGGTTTTACCAAAGTATCTACAGTTCCAGCTGGTAATTTTGCAAATGCATTGTTATCGGGACCAAATACAGTCAAAGGACCAGTTCATTGTAGTGCATCTACTAGTCATGCTGCTTTTACTGCTGCTACTAGTGTACTAAGATTTGGTGCATTTACTACATTGCTTACTATATCTTTATTTGAAAACATAGCATTTCATCAAACCATTACAGTAGTTACATCATTCATCATACCTGAGTTCATCATACCCGAATTCATCATCATACCCGAATTCATCATCATACCTGAGTCCATCATCATAGGAGTAGTCATCATAGGATTATTCATGTTATTCATAGTCATAGGAGTAGTCATTGTAGTAGTATTTTGTACTTGCATTTTAGCTTTTGGCATCAATACAGTATCTATCACATGAGCAATACCATTTTTTTGGAATACATTTGGTACTAATACTCTTGATACTCCACCATTTTCATCAGTTAATCTTACTGTAGTGGTGTAATAAGTTTTACCTTTATGCCTAAATTTTCTTGTGGTTTTTGAAACTGTTAAAATTCATCATTGTACAGTTTTCAAAACCTGTCCATTTTTCAAATTAGCAACTGTATATCTACCTGCCACTACATGGTAAGTAAGTATATCTACCAATTTAGATTTATTTTCTGGTTTTACCAAACTATCCACAGTTCCAACTGGCAATTTTACAAATGCGTTGTTATCCGGACCAAATACTGTAAACGGACCAGCACTTTGCAAAGTATCTACCAATCAAGCTGCCTTTACTGCTGCTACTAGTGTACTAAGATTTGGTGCATTTACTACATTGCTTACTATATCTTTGTTTGAGTACATTTTTTGACCTCATACTTTTGTAATCATAACTCACATAGCCGACGCACTTGTCGCCAAAAATGATATTCACATAGCTAAAGCAAATACTGCTAATCAAATTTTTTTCATGTTTTTTAATAAAAAATATATAAATATATCCATCAGGATATAATATACTTATAAACAAAAAATCACATATTTCAATGTAATAATGATTTTCTCATAATATATATATATATCAGTTATAGTCTGACTTTTGTGTTTATAGCTGTTTACCTGTCAATGCACAAAAACGAGAATTTGTATCTTTGAAATATCAAGAAAAAGTCACTTGCACCTCCAAATTACAAAAACCCTCAGGTATATCAAAATCTTGTGTAGGTATATCTAGTTTTGATATATCTATATCTATTATTACACCTGAATTTTGACAAAAAATATGACCATGATGTTCTTTTGATTTTTCATAAATCATCTTATCCATCAAGCCATGTTGTTTCATAACTATTCACTCATTTACAAGTTCTGTAAGATTGCGATATACAGTACCAATTCCTATCAAAGACCAAGGAAATTTATCGCGAATTTGTTTTTGAATTTGTTCTGCGGTTCGGTGTCATTCTTGACATAATTCTACTATATAACTTTTGTAACGATTTGTATTTGACATAATATATTGTAAATATAAAAAACTAAAGTCAGAATATATATATTATCTACAAAATCAAGTACTATAATATATATATTTTAGACTCGTGATAATCTGAATAAAAATATCAAACTAAATCTCAAAAACTGCTATCAAACAGTTATAATTATAATATTTTATTTTGATAATCGTATGCAAGTTTGCTACATATTCATATTCATAATAAGAATATAAATAAGTAAGCAGTATTTATGATGTATATATCTGATTGTGAGTTTGTAATTCAATACAAAGCCCGAATACATACTACTGAAGTCCAAATATTTCTTTCTTTGTAAAGTATTACAAAATTTATACAACTTGCCAATACTATTGCTACTAAGCCAAATATTATAGTATTTGATAAATTTATAATTGATAATTGATATTGTAAATATATCATAGTCATAAGCAATGTCGCTACCATAACCCATCCAAAATATATCAAAAATATATTTCTTATCCATTTTTCGGCATGTTTTTTATTATCTTGATCCAAAAATATCAATGAAATCAAAAGTCATACAATGATCAAAATACTAAGATGCAAATTTCCATAATGCCATGCCACTATCCACAGTCAATTTAATACAGATGAAATTATAAAATATATATAGGCCTTATTTGAAAAAAATATCTTATTTGCCAAAAGCAAAATAGTTATAATTATAATTCACAAATATATCACTGACCAAATTCCAAAAGTAAACCCAGCTGGTGTAATAGAAGTAAAAAGATTATCAGACAACTGTTTGGTAGTTACAGAATTTAGCGGTAATGTTGCACTAAGTGTATTCATTACTAGCATAAATATTACACTTCATAGTCGTAAGATTTTTTTGATCATGATATATATTTATAAAATAAATTTATTATCTAACTCATATATTATTATATTTTTTGATTTGTATATATAATATATATCAAATATAATCTGACTATATTTTACTTGCAATACATTGTATAATCAAAAAAAACCTTTTATCAATATATTTTTCTAAAAGTAAGATTTATTCTTGGTCAGATTTGTTTTTTGGTTTTTGGTATACTATGCAATCGATCAGTTTGACTAGTACTTGTCATGATTAGTAAATCACCACTTCACAATGGTATATCATATATTTTATTGGTAAGCTTATTTTTTAGTTTGAAAATTCTAGTTGCTCCAAAACTAACAGAAACTATACTAGGATCTATACCTAGTTCTAGTTCATCGTCAGCATGTCGTCACATACTATCATTTCCGTCACGATAAAGGTTGCACAATACGCTATTTACAGATAATCAGAATTTTTGATTTATTTCATTTTTGATATTATCTATGTTTGGATTTCGTGCAGTAGCTTGTAGAGTTGTTTTGGAATATGTATAATTTTTATCTCCATAATAGCTAACCAGCCTCGGTTGAGATATTTCTTTGCCAAATATTTTTATTTTGTAAGATTTCCAATCTAGATTATTACAAAAATAATCAAATAAAAAATTACTATTTTGTATAAAATTTGGTATATATATTATCGGAAGATTGTCCATCATCAATTGCAAAAATCATTTTTTTATAAAAAAAAATACATATACATATTTTATTTATATCTTTTTTGATTTCAATGTTATTTGTAGTATCTATGTTTACGATTTTTGTTATTTTTTGGACTACTGGCAATATATATAGCGGGCTATTATTGACTATGATTTGATTAGCATTATTACTGATTTTTGGTGATAAATTATTTGCTAAAACTAATATATATACTACTATAGCTAAGTATATTTTTTGTAGTTTATGAAGTTTGTTTTTTGTGTATATATATCAAATTACCAATAACTATATATATCCAGATAGTATCAATGATATTTGAGTGATTAGCGCTATTACATGACCAGATAGATATGTTATCAAAATCAATAATCAATCTTGGATAGCAAAATCCACCGACAAATATCATATTGGTGATAAGCTACAAATACTAGCTAAAATTACTAATAAGTCAGAATATCCAAATAATATATATAATCTGACTCAATGGGATGACGGATCATTTTTGTTATGAGGGAAGTTTGAATATAATAGACGGTTGGCTATGAAGTGATACGGTTGAGATATCAAAATCATCTGATCCAAATATATATCTAGAGCAGACGGATATATCAGTCATATATATGATATTCGTGATAAATTATCAAATTTGTCCAGAGAACTTTTTACACAAAAAACTACCCTATGATTAGTGCTAGGATTATTGATTGGTGATCGCAGTATTTTTGACAAAAATATAAATGCAGATTTTATAAATTCTGGATTGATACATATATTGGCAGTAAGCTGAGGAAATATATCTATGCTCATGATATTTTTGTGATTGATATTTTTTTGGTTGCCGTATTATGTCAGAATTTGAGTAATAAGTATTTTGGTAATTTTGTATGGTGTGATATGTGGAGCTGACAGTAGTGTAGTCAGAGCCGTGATCATGGCTAGTATAGCGACTATATGACTTTTTGCTGGTAAAGAAATAAATATATACAAAATATTATGAATTACTTATATCACTATGCTTATCATAAATCCTTATGCGCTAGCTTACGATTTATGATTTAGTCTTAGCTTTTGTGCAATTTTGGGGTTATTATTATTTGATTTTCGCGAATATCTGACTAGTAAGCGACTATATCCTATTAGAGAGCGAGTCATGCCAAGTATATGAGCAAATTTGTGAGTATTGCCTATATTGGTATTAGCATCTGGTAAGATAAATATATATAGCATATTTGCCAATTTTGTAGTATTACCAGTAATACCAATTATATTATTGATAGGAGTTGTGATATTGGTATTTTCAAATTACCTAATCTGATTTTGAGATATATTTATTTATATTATAAATAATCTGACTGACTGGATTTTTTTAGTAAATGGCTGGGTTTCAAAAAATGGATTATATATATATTTTGATTTGTTGCGAATCAATTATATTATATTTTGATTTTTTTTGATTTGATGGATATATATATACCATCACAATAAATCCAAAGAAAAAGCAAAAATATTAACTGACATATAAATGCGTGATGTATATGACGATATATGGCCAAATATATGATTTTGCATTTTTTGATAAAAAGGATATAATGTAATTTGAATTTATAATCTATAAAATAAAAATGGAAAAAATACGAATGGATGACCCAGAGGAGCGTGATTTTGAGTCAGCTATAGATTACTTAGAATTATTATTGGATGAAAATAAGATCAAATCACTAATGCAATCACTAAAAAAATCAACTACAGTATTCAAAAAAGCAAAAGATATACTTAGAGCTTCGGGATTATCACTATTACCTGAAGACAATATTCATGTCAAAAAAGATATCAAAAAAGTAAGAAAATGAGAGAAGCTCTCGCCAATTCTTTTGATAAAGAGTAATGAAAAATTGATCATAGCTGATGGTTATCATCGTGCTTGTGCAATTTATTATCTATCTGAGGATCTTGTTATACCATGCAGATTAGCCTAATATATACTAGTCATATTTGAAATCAATATATAGTAAACATCCCAATCCAGCTAAAGCTGGGGGCTTTTTTAATCTAATTTAATTTCATTTTGTCATTGTTG
>JAYWGF010000222.1:0-3636 GCA_043778395.1 bacterium
TAATTTAGATTATATTATATCACAAAATATATATATGTACATTATAATTTTTGTTGATATATGTTTTTTTATTAAATATATTTGACAAATGCAGAGAGAAATAGTACAATTGTAAAGCTTAGACGAATATATATAAATGTATATATGGTAGCGAAGCAAAAGATAAAATGGACGAAATGTTCAAAAACCAAATTTTGGAAGAAGTAAGATCTGCATCAGCTTCTTTGGTTGCTATAGCTCAAAAAAACTTAGAGCTAAATGCTTTACATCTTGAGCATATTAGAGCTGCTAATGCCGATTACGGTACCAGTGACTATTCTTCTGAATTTAGAGCTAAAAAGCTGAATTCAATAGATGAAAAAATCAAAGAACTTTTGCAGAGGTAGCTTTTTACAAAAACTAGGGTTAGTTTGTTTCCAAACTAACTCTATTTTACAATAAATATTTACCATACAAAATGAATGAAAATATAATATATATACCTGATGACCAATTTGATATAATTGAAAAATCAAAAATGTATTATCATCTTTGTTGTGGTGATATTTTGTGAATTGATTTTGATGAATCATGGATAAATACTTGGAAAAAATATCAAAATTCTTGATATATATGTTCAATAGTTATGGATAATAATAAATATGTTTGATTTAGATTATGAACTAAGGCTGTAGATCGTAATGATTATATAACAAGAAATATATGATATAATAGACTATATGAATCATTAAATTTGGTTGATGCGAAAATGTTATTGAATAAAATTCATTACATAGAGTGAATATATGTATATCCAGAATATCGCAAAACTAATATATGATCAAACTTATTAAAATTTCACGAACAGAGAGTAAAAGAAATGTGATATGACTATGTAATGACAGAATATAATTCAATAAAATTGTGATTATGAAAACGATTTGAAAATAATTGATATATAAAATTATTTGATTATATATGGACTCATCCTAATGATACTTCAAAAACTAAAAAAAAGATTCTTATGATAAAGTCAGTACTTTAATTATCTACTTACAATATGAACTTCAGCATATATATTATGCTGTTTTTTTGTTATTTGAAATCAGTCAGAATATATTGCTAATATATATATTTATCAGATTATTTTGCTTACTATTTGAAATGTATTATGTCAATAATAAGCATTTGATATACAATCGAGAAATTTCTTTTGGTAATAATCATGTTTTTAGATTATATTCTATATCTAATGCATTTTTATATTTTTGCTTTATGATATTTATATTTGTGAGTAATCGACTCAGATTATTTTTTATTTGAGATATTTGTCATGGAGCAAGTTTAGTTTTTTCTAATATATATTTACTGTCTTTATTTATCAAATTAGCTTCATAGTACAATATCATTGTGATCAACATTCGTCTAATTGCACCAAGAAATTCGCTTGTATCTTCACTAAAGGATGATTTATTATTTATAAGTCAGATTATCTTTTCTTTATCATTTTTGATAATAAAACTCAATAATCAGAATGGCTCCATCATTTTTGCATTTTCTACATTATTATCTATATCTTCCAAGGTAATTTTTTTGGACAGATAACTAAGCTTTATGGATTCATTATATATTTTATAAAGATTATTATCAGATATATATATGAGCTGATTGATGGCATCTTGCGATATATTAGGACAGTTTAGTTTGATGATGTTAGTAGCTTGTGAGTCAGAATATTGATAATCTTTTTTGGTGATTTCTTTTATGGAAGATATATCTTTGTAAATTTTTGTTCTTCAGTCTGGTTTTGGAGATATTAGGCAAATTACAGAATCATCAGAAAGATTTTTATAATTTTTGATAATATATTCTCAAAGTTTACTAATCTTCTCGGAGGCGGATTTTGGAGTGTCACTTGATCGTGGTATATTATGGATGATTACCATTTTTTTATTACTAAATAACCCTCAACCAAGTATAGTAGACAGTATTTCATCTATATTTTCTTCTGGATTATTATAACTAAAAATATTTTCTGCTCAATATTTATTTATAAATTCCGTCTTCCATTTATCAAATTCTGTAGATATCAAAAAAGAATTTCCGGTTCGCAAGGTTATATTTGACATATATAATTTGAAATTTCATAAACATATATATCATATATATTCTGACTTTATAATCAAATATATATAAACAAAAACTTTACACAAAATGTATAAAGTCAGAATATATCACTAATATGTCTATCTATAAAAATACAAATTTACTATTCAATCTTTCATAACTTGATTTAAGTCAATATAATCAGATTTGCTATTGATATATTTGTATTTATATCATAATTTTGATAATAATTTCCCAAAATTGAGAAATATATCTACCTTTGATAAATCGTGAAGATCGTGAAATTCTATTATGCCATTGTTTATATTTTGTAATAGTTTAGGGATTTTTGTAAAATCATTGACTATATTGTATTCTCATCATTCTATATCTATTTTTATACAATCTGGATCGTGATTTTGAATTATGGTTTGTATATCTATAGCCTCAGGGTAGCTAAAATCACTACTAATATATCCGTTATTTTGTGCAGCTTTTGCATCGCAAAGTCAATCGTCAGCTATTCACAAGTCTTGTCTATTTCAATTTCATGTGACAATATTATTATAGCAATATATATTATCGTGATCACAGTTAGTCTTTATATATTCAAAACATGTTTTTTGTGCTTCATACACATATATATTAGCATCTGGATTAGTAGTATGTAAATATATAGCTGATTCTCCATAATATCCTCATATATCCAATATCCTATCTCAATCCAAATTTTTATATATTTGTCTATTAAAAATTTCTTCAAAAATCGAAATTATACATGTATATTGCTTTTCTTCCAAAAATTTTGGAAATACCAAATTTATGTGATGTTTCTCAAAAACAAAATTTAGATTTGAAAAATATTCTGACTCTTGTATATCAAAAATTATATCAGGATAGTATATATTTTTTATACGTTTTTTGATTTCCTCAATAGTTGCTCTGTATCCATGTTTGTGTGCATGATCAAAAACTATTTTTACTTGACGAAGTATATTTTTATTTCAGAATTCTGACATTTTGTAGATTTATATATATATTAGTAAAATATTCTGACTTATTTTCTGGAATTCATATCAAACATAGGACCTGCTTTTGGTTTATCTTCAGTTTCATTATTTTCTGAGTCATTATTTGTGATTATTTGATTTTGTTCTACTATTGGATCATCTAAAAGCTCCTCTCAGATTTTTTGAGATTCTTGTGGATTTTGTTCTGATTCTTCTCAAGTCAGACTATCTCATTGATCTATATTATCTTCAGATATATATTGCTCTGATTGAGTTTTTTGCTCTGTTTCAATACTTTCTTCAGTTTGGATATCTTGAGATTGTTCAGTTATTTCCTCGGTTGATTCTTGAGTATCCAAAACTTGATTAGAATTATCATCTTGAATCTCAGAATCTAAAACTGGAGCTTGTGTTTCTGGTGGAGTTTTGGTATTAGAAATTTCATCTGATACTAGAGTTTGTGTAGAAATATTTTCTTCAACAGGTTCTTGTGAAGTTTCTTCTATTGTTACTCATATTCTAGCGGCTAATTCAGCTTCTA
>JAYWGF010000223.1:0-3623 GCA_043778395.1 bacterium
TTCAAAACATACCAGCTGTTGGCAATAGAATAGAAATATTGCGTAAGGCTATGAAAAATCAATGAAAATCAAAAAAAGAATTTGTAAAGTCTTTGATATTTTTTTCCTTGTTTGTAGAAAACGTTTCATTGTTTTCTCAGTTCTACATAGCAATGTCATATAATAAATTTAAAAATATGATGAAGTGAATGTCTAATTGAATAGAGTCAAGCACCAAAGAAGAAGCATTACATGCTACATTTGGTACAGAAATCATTAATATTATTATGAAAGAGTATCCAGATTTGATTGATAAACAAGATATAAAAGAAATAAAAGATATGTGCGATGTAGCATTACAATGAGAACACGATATAATCGATTGGATATTTAATGAATGAGATGTAGATTTTATAAGTAAGGATGAAGTAAAAAACTATATAACGAGCAGAATGAAAAAATCGTTAAATGGTATTTGAATTGACAAAGATTTTGTAGTGAATGAAGATATGTTGAAGAAAACTCAATGGTTTGAAGACGAAGTACTTGTAACAAAACATACTGACTTCTTTAATAAAAGATCAATCAACTATACAAAGAAAGACAAGAGTTTTAATTCAGAAGATCTTTTTTAATATGTGAAAATACTACTGGCTAAATGATCTATCAAGAGAGTTCTTGAGTAAATGATATCTAACAGAATGAGAAACTGCAGAAGAAAGAATTTTAGAGATAGCAAAACACGCCGAAAAGGCGCTTGGTATCGTAGGCTTTTGAGCTAAATTTGAGGAATATATGTCTTTGGGCTATTATTCCCTATCTACTCCAGTTCGATGCAATTATGGAAATAATCGTTGACTTCCTATTAGTTGCTTTTGAAGCGACATAAAAGACGATATGTCTAGTATATTATACGCTCAAGCAGAGGTATGAATGATGAGTAAGATGTGATGATGAACATCATGATACTTTGGTAATCTAAGACATAGATGAGCACCAATAAAAAATAATTGAACAAGCTCTTGAGCTGTTCACTTTATGCAATTGTTTGAAACACTAACTGATGTAGTTAGCCAATGAAGTTCACGTAGATGAGCATTTACTCCATATCTTGATATAGAGCATAATGATATAAATGAGTTTCTTGAGATATGAACTGAGTGAAATGCGATACAGAAGATGACATATTGAGTATGTATATGAGATGAATGGATGAAAGAAATGATAGGCTGAGATGAGAAAAAAAGAACTTTATGGTCTAAGGTATTAAAAAGAAGATCAGAGATATGATATCCATACATATTCTTTAAAGATAATGCAAACAATAACAAACCAGAGTGTTATAAAGATATGCCAATAACACACTCAAATCTTTGTGCAGAAATATCACTTCCTAATAACGAAGATGAATCATTTGTTTGTTGCTTAGCATCAATTAATTTATTACATCGAGATGATATTAAAAAAACAGATGCAGTACAAACAATGATAATGTTTCTCGATACAGTAATTACTGATTTTTGTGATAAGATAGATGCAATGCCAGAGAAACAAAGATACTTTATGAATAGAGCAAGAAGGTTTGCTGAAAATCACAGAGCATTGTGACTATGAGTAATATGACGACATTCATATTTACAAAATAATATGATTGCTTTTGATTCTAAAGAAGCACTAAATCTTACATGAAATATATTTTTTGAAATTAAAGAAGAGTCAAATAAAGCATCGAAGATATTGGCAGATATGTTTTGACCATGTAGTTTATGTACAGATAGAAGGAATACTACGTTGCTTGCAGTAGCACCAACGACATCTTCATCTTTTATTCTATGACAAGTATCTCAATCTATAGAACCATATATGTCAAATTATTTTATTAAAGATAATGCAAAGTGAAAAACAGTATTTAGAAACCCATATCTTGATAAAATATTATCTAATAAATGAATAAACAATGCAGAAACATGGGAAAAAATAAGAAATAATGATTGATCAGTTCAAAGTATTAGTCAATTATCCGATAAAGAAAGGGAAGTATTTAAAACATTTTGAGAAATAGATCAAAAATCAATTATAAATCAAGCAGCAGTAAGACAATGATTCATAGATCAATGACAAAGTTTGAATTTATTGTTAGCAAATAATATTACTGTCAAAGAAATAAATGCATTACACATATTAGCTTGGGAATTGTGAATAAAAACACTATATTATCAGCACTCTTTTAATAAAGCCCAACAAATAGCAAGAAAGATTAAATGCATTTGATGTGAATCATAATTTATTTATACTATAAAATGGAAATACAAATCAGCATATTACAATTTTGAGCAACGCGATGTTGACCATGTAAAATGATAAAACCAATACTTGAAAATATATCAAAAGAAAGATGATATAGTTTTACTATGATAGATATCGACGAAGATGAATTACTTACTCAAGATTCATGAATAATGTCAGTACCAACAGTATTGATATTGGTTAATTGATTAGAAGAGGTTAGGTTTTCATGAGTAAAAAGTAAAGAAGATATTTTATCAATTATCGATTCATTGTAATGTTTAATATTAACCTAAAATATAATCATCCAGATGCTAAAACCCCAATGAAATGAGATCCATGAGCTGCATGATATGACCTATATGCTATAGAAGATTGATTTGTAAATCCCTGAGAAAGAGTTTTATTTAAAACATGAATATCTTTAGAGATACCACATTGATTCTATTGAAGGATTGCACCGCGTAGCTGATTAGCATTTAAAAACTGAATTGATGTATTGGCTTGAGTAATAGATTCTAGCTATAGATGAGACATATGAGTCATATTATATTGAACAGATAAAACAGAAATACTTAAAGTAGAGAAATGAATGAGGATAGCGCAGATTATATTTGAACAATGCTCTGATGTTGTGTTTTTATATAACGATCTGAGTAATACAGACAGATGAGAATGATGATTTTGATCTACTGGAAAATAAAGTATCATAGTAATATGATATTTTTTTTATATAAAAATCTGTATTATACATATAAGGGTATCTATAAACAACAAAATGAGGTGAATACTGGAGGTATTATGAATTAGTAAAGAAGATTTAGCGAGATTTTCGCAAAACAAGAATAGAAGATATAGATCTTTTCTAAAAAAATGAAATATTTTACAAAGAATAAATAAACACAAAAGAGATCTTCCATGACTATACTATAATATTGCATATTGATGGACTAGTAAGGAACTACATAGGGAATATAACTGTATTATCGATAGCAAAGAGTCAGAATCATTCAGAAAAAACATAATAAGAGTTGAATATGTATGTAAAGCATGAACTAAAGAAAAAAAGAGCGTATATATTGATTCAAGAGAAATAATGAAGATACTACAAGATATGTGATATGATATAAGACCAAATAAGAACTTTTATAAATTCATGTGATAATGCCAAAGATATTAGATAGATTAGTTAGTCAATTAGAAGAAAAATGAAAGCCAAGAAATGTTGCATTTGCAATTGCAATATCATCACTTCAAAAAAATTGAAATCTAAAAAAATGAACGAAGACAGCTACTGCAAAATGAAAGAAAAGATGAGATATGACTCCAGCACAAAGAGCAAAAGATAGAGCATCTAA
>JAYWGF010000224.1:0-3595 GCA_043778395.1 bacterium
GATATGTCAATCACAAGAGCGAGATAATCTCAAATCTGCTGGTATAACAATATGAGATAAGGTGATCGATGTATTCTCACCTAAGTCATATAATTATTCTACTGATTGATTTGATTTTGAAATCACCATAGACGAAGACGCTATGAATAAATATGTACGATCAGATACGTGATTTGATGCATATCTAAAGGATGCATATTCATCATATAGTTGATTTATATCATCAATGCCAAGTACTATATGAGAGCGAATGAATGATAAGGATCAAGCAACTAAATATGATTTAGAGTCTAGAGCTCTATGCGTAGTGTCATATATCCTACAGAATATGGACATAGATCTAGAACTACAAGAGGACGCATACAATTGTATTATTTTATAATTATATTACCCATGCAAGAAACATACAAGATCAATGAATTAAAAAGAATTGCAATAGAAATTACAGAAATGGATATCGATCCAAGGGAATTTCAAATATCAAAGCTATGCATTAAAGATCACAGAAGATATAATTTTCCAAATGAATTAAATATAAATTTTAATGAAGACGATTTATATTTAGATAACTATTATGTTTATGAATTAGATTTTTACGAACACTCTTGAATTGAGTTTTCAATATCATGAAGGTGAATGCAATGCAAATTTGATACAAGTAAAAATTGTTGAATTATTGCAATACCAAAATCATATAATGACTATGATTGAAATGAATGGAGTATATCCAAAAATAAAGACAAGTGAAAAGAAATATTTATCGATGAGCAAACTGCCGATAAAATGGTAGACGATGATATCGAAGAGTATAATAATTATTTAGCTTGAGAAGTATATGAGATATTAGAGCAAGAGATTGAAGTATACACGAGTGCAAACTGAAATACTATCGAACAATGGAACACTACAGAGTCCATATTACCAATTTATTGATACGATAACGTCAAAAAAATTATGGAAGGAGAATACCAAATTATTTTATAATTACATTATCATGTACCTAGCACACTATCAATATAAAAATTCAGTATCATGATCAAACTCAAAAACATACATATGATATACGCTTCAAGAGTGTAAACAACGAGTGACAGATTATTTATTTGTGACAATATCTAGCCTAGATAAGGATGATATATACTCAGTAAAAAATCTAATTATACAGAAAGAAAGCTGATATACAGAACACTGTGAAATTGAGAATTGATATATGAACATATGAGTACATTGATACATGGACATATCAATAGATTGATTTATGTTTGTATATGATGATGAGGTACACAGTGCGGTATATAAGAAAATAGAACCACAAATGACTACAGAATTATAGACCTTTATTATTATTTTTATGCACATGAATAATTTTGTACTAATAGAATTTGACAGATCAAAGAAATGATATTTCTTAGTCAATGCATACGAAGACATAAACCATTGTTTAATATATCTATTTAGTTACGAATTTCATTTTAGATCAAAAAAATGAAAATACGATGTTGGTATAAATAATTTGGTAAAACGTTGATATATAAAAGACATATATAAATATGATAAAAATTCTTTTATGTATTTGCAAAACGATATAAAATATTCTTAGCTTTTATTATTATATTATTATGAAAATATCAGAACTTATCACAAAGCTGGCAGAATACATATCGTATAATTGAGATCATAATATCGTAGATGCTGAAGTATGGAATGACACTATGGATGAAAATGATCTATATATCAAAGATATGTACAATGGTATCAAGATTATTTTATCACTTAAAAGAAATGAAAATATCACAAACTAATTGATTTGCTATTGTAGAAGGCGTAGAGTGTAGGCTCAAGAGCAACACAAAGCAATACAAGAGTACTGTAGATACAATACTAAAAGATTGATGATATATTGATGATTATTGATTTATCAGATATGCTGACTCATGTCCATATCTTATCACACAAAAAGCACATAGAATACAAAATGCTATGACCAAATTATGATACACTGAATTTGATTATGATACCAAGGGCTACCCACTGGTAAAATGTTATTTATAACTATACAAACATGAAAAACGATACAAGACTTATACTATGACTGCTATGATTATCAATGCTATTTATGTGACTTGTACACCTAGCATTTATTCTGCGACTCATAGCAATACTTTAGTGATAGTGGACCGTGATGGTGGCGGGTGATAGTATCCAAATCAATAATAAATAACCAACAAAAACAAACAATATCATCAGATTATCAATATATTTGCAATTTCAAAGGTTTTGATTATACTATTGATGTACGTGAATAGCACGTCTTTATCCTACACCATGACCATGAACAAAGTATTCTATTGAACTAAATATTATATAGATCACTTAGAGTGATCTAGAGATATCATTACCTGTATATCTCATGAGGATTGTATTGATCTCATGGAGATCAAATGAATCGAGTTTTGAAACTCAGAGTTTGTTGAATTTTATGAATGCCATACTGAACGATCATGTGATTATAGGATTGATTGTTTTATTACTACATTATAACCATGAACAAAAAAATTAGACAAAAATTATTGAGCTATTGACCGTTTGAATATGATATTGATTATATCATAGATGATAAATCAACTATGGTTAATCATATATATAGACAGATGACTAGATGAGAAGACTATTCATTTTTATTTTCGATATATCTATGATATCGATACAATCAGGAGCTAGACTATAGGTTAAATTGAGAATCTATCTTATCTCATAATCGTGTTGCGATTATTAAAGAAATCAAATCTATATCCCCGAACTTTGTCAAAGAAGTGAAATCATTATTTCAAGATATATTAGATGGAAATCCAATATCTCTATCAAAAGAAGTCTATAATCATGAATAAAAAAACTATCAATCACTAAAAAAAAATTTATTATTACACCATTAAAATGAATATACAAACAATGAGGTACAAATGATACGATATCGAGCATCATATGAATTGATGGTATATAGTACGGTATGAAGAGTTTAGTTATTTTAGAAATTATAAATTTGATACAATCAAATGAGTTAAAGAATTTATCAATACACTATAACCATGAACAAAGTATCAAACATGACAAGCACAAACTGAAACAAAATCGCTAATCAATTCATTATCTATTGAGATGATATGATAACATATCAAAGCTACAATAGCACGATAGCGATCAAGCACGGTGATTGAAGGGTAGAACTGGATACAATATATCGAGAATGCTCAAAAATTACTTGTAAGTACAGAAATATATTTTTATGAGAAACTAAAAAAGAAACACAAAAGAAAATCAATGATTGAATTTATACCCTAAGAAACCTAAACTAATGTATACAATATTACTAATACTAATCATTGCAACCTTTATTATTACAAACAAATAACCATGACACTATACAAACCGCAAACAATAATAGGTACAATAACCAAGTCCACTGTATGCAGTGGTATAGATAGAAAAATAACTAGTATACACTATACATATGATGGTATGTACACAATAGGTGACAATACAAATGCTAAACTATATACACTACTCACTGACACTGGCAAACAAATCAAAGCACTTA
>JAYWGF010000225.1:0-3571 GCA_043778395.1 bacterium
AATTTACTAAAATTACTAATATGCACTAATCCAAAAATAATTGCACTCAAATAAAACAATAAACTAAAATACTTTTTGCAAAAATAATATATATATCACTTTACCAAAAATATTAACCATAAGAGTCAGATTATCAATAATATCCCCAGTATCCAATATATATAATTGTAATAATAACTTTGTAAATTATAAAAATATTCTGACAAAATAAAATTTGGTAAAAGTTTTTTGGTAAAAATATATCATATTCATATTATCCATATATACAAAATATATATATTGGGGCGGAGAATACTACGAAATATCATCTCTTCCAAAATAGGTCAAATAATCACTACCGTCAAAAATATATACCACCGTTTATTTTGACCAAAAAGATTATAAAGTAAATTTTGATCTTCTTTTATGCCGTATTTTGACATAAGCAAATTTAAAAAAATAGATAATATCAATGTAATACTAAGAGATGTCAAAAAGTAAAATATAGTTTTATAAAATCTATTCTTAATATTAAAAGTTTTATCATAGTCAAATGTAGGATTTTTGAGAAATTGCAATATAGGCATATATATATTTATGTATAAAATCTATATAACTATGATATTGATTAAAATTATAAAATCAATTTGTAAATTTTGTAAAGAAATATATTATAGTCAGACTATTATATTTATATATACATAAAAGATGAAAAATTTGAATATATTTTTGTTATTAATATGTGGTTTTGGTATATGAGTTGTGTCAATATTGATATGAAATTATGTTAGTAATAATATATATGCAAACAGTATATATTGATCAAATATCGTAAATCATGAACAAAATATCACTAAAAGTATTTCTGATAAAATAAAATGAATCACAAAAACTGATAATAATTATAAGAAATTTGATCAAATCAAATATGTGCTAGATACTCAAATGTACAGTGTTAGCGGCGTAAATACAACTGGTATGATAAATGGCGCATTGCATTGATTTGTGTGAGGTGCTGGGGATGATCATACGGTTTATTTTGATTGAGAAGAAAGCTCTGAATTTAGCAAAGATTTGGCCTGAAGTCAAGATTTTGAGTGAATATGAGCATATATTAGCCAAAAATGAGATACGTTTGTAATTCAAGAAATGGTAAAATGATCTCCTGCGTACCAAATTTGACTAAAGCCAGACGATATATTGATAGATATATCTTGACAAAGAATCAAAACTAATATGACTAGTACAGATGTAGTAAATATCATCAGATGACCAAAATGAACAAATGTAAAAATAACCATATATCGCCCAAGTACAAAGTCAATAATGAAATTTGATATTTTGAGACAAAAAATAAATATATCTTCAGTAACTAGTAAAATATTTGATTATAAAAACAAAAAAATTGGCTATATAAATATATCTACAATATGAGAAGATACCTACAATAACTTCATAACTAATCTACAAGATATAAAAAAAGCATGAATATCCTGACTTATATTGGATTTGAGATGAAATTGATGATGACTAGTGCCTGTAGCAAGCGAAATTATGAGTAATCGAGTGGCTACATGAGTATTACTAGTAAGTGCAAAATATAAAGCATTTCCGGACGAATATTATTACTCTTCTGGTTATGGACTCGCATCAGCAATACCTACTGTAATTTTGGTAGATGAAATTACAGCTAGTGCAAGTGAAATGATAGCCTGATGACTAAGCAATACTATGGGTATCAAATTGATTGGTAAAAAAACATATGGCAAGTGAAGCATACAGACTATACAAAGTTTTGAAGATGGCTCATCTATCAAATATACAATCGGTAGACGATTTATGCCAAATGGCAAAAATATAGATAAAGTCTGAATATCTCCTGATATAGATATAGATTTTGATGTAAATCTTTACAAAAAAGATTGACTAGATACACAAATTCAAAACTGAAAAGACGAAATTATCAAAATGATAAAATAATTTACTCAAAATATCAAAAAATGTTAATTAATTATAAAGATTTATTGTGAAGATTTGCGGACGATAAATATATTACACTTATTGCAATTATATTTTTGATTTTGTGGGCGTATTGTATACTTCGGGTAGCAAAAGATATATCCAATAGAACCAAAAATAATCCACTTAGATTTTTGAGTCTTGTGCTTATAGCTGCTACTTGACCATTGTGATTACCTATATATATACTTATCAGACCATATTGATATCTATATCAAAAAAAATCAATCACGATTGATAATCAAATAATTTGCGATAACTGTAAACACAAAAATAACATCAGCAATGATTTTTGTATATTTTGCTGAGATGGACTCAAAGTAATTTGCAAAGAATGCAAAAATACACTTCCTAGTAATTATCAATATTGTTGCAAATGTGGTGCGCCAAATTTATAAATAAAAATATAATCTGACTTATTTAGCTTGTATTTTTTGATAAAATATATATATTCTACTGAGTCACAATCCAAAAAATATAAAAGTTTATATAATTTATACGCTCAAATCTAACCATGAAAAAAGATATACATCCAAAATATTACGAAAGTACACAAATAAATTGCATTTGCGGAAATGGTTTTACTATAAAATCCACTATGCAATGACCAATAAAAGTAGATATTTGCCCAAATTGCCATTCTACTTACAATAAATGAATCAAAGTAGAAAAAGAATCAATAGGTAGACTTCAAAAATTTGAACAAAAAATGGCTAGAATCAATAATATCAAAAAATAATTATTATTTGATGTAAATATATATATAAAAAAAATAATGAATATAAAAAAAACATTATTAAATAATTATTATATAAATCAAGAAATATTGTATATATTGCCACACAGCATATCTAGATACTTCAATTTGGTATACAGATATGTTTTTGCTTTATTTTTTTTGTATATTTTATATTTTATATTTACTTATTATTGAAATTCTATTAATTTATGATTTGGATTGGTGGCAGTATTTCTTTATTTGGCATTTGTATATTGATTTGGAGATATATATTTGGATAGTGAGATTATCACTGCAGAATATTTGGTCATATTAGATAATAATGGATTTGTAGGATCTAGTACAAACTATTATGATTTGCATCATATAGATTCAGTAAGTTTCAATCAAAATTGACGGATAGACTATATATTGGATACTGGAGATATATGTATATCCATGTCACAAGACCAAAAAATAACCATACCTCATATCTACAATCCACAAAAGCAAGTCCAAAATATCATACAAGCCAAACATCAGTTTTTGATAAATAGATCAAAACTTGAAGCAGAAAAAACTGCATCATTATTATCAATTCAAGATGAAAAATCATCAACTATAAATGATGAAAAATTTAATATATTAGTGGATAGTTTATCGGAAATCGTAAGCGATTATATCAAAAAATGAGTACCAGATCATGATCGCGACTCGCATAATCCAAATGCTTTTTAAATATTTATGATAGTCTTATATAATAGACTTCTTGCGAAATACATCAATGTTCAAATATTTTTCAAAATATCGGTTTATACCGATATTTTTAGTATATTTTAGTTAATAAATCAATTA
>JAYWGF010000226.1:0-3533 GCA_043778395.1 bacterium
GTGCATATAGTCAAAATTCTAACCTATCTACAGAAACTTTAGTACTTTCGTCTATTATCATATTACCTTCGCTATCTATTTCAGCATTAGCTAAATTAAGTTTTGCTAAAGCAGGTATATTTTTTATCAAATTTTCAAAAGCATATTTTCTAATTTTTTTATCATCTGATGTATTTAATATTGGTACTTTTGATCATGATATAATTTCTAGGTTTGCAGCTAATTTTTCACCAGGATATCATAATACAAAACCAATAGGTATTATATCTGTACCATAGCTTCTTTTAGATCAAACTAATTTTAATGATTCGTCAGTATAATGTATCATTATTTCAGAAATGCCTCTAGTTCCATCTTGCAATTTTATAGATTCATTTCTAGGTTTTATCCAATGAACATCTTTGTAAAATACTTCTTTCGTAGCTATATCTCATACTGTTAATAGTTTTAGGTATAATTGTTTATGATCTTTGGATAAATTTTGTTTTGCTCGTTCTAAGGCTGTTTGATTTCATATTCTATACCCATAAAGACTTTGAGTTTTATTTGATAATATAGTATCTACTCACTTTTTTAGTCATGATTCTAGATTCTTAGTCAAGTTATTAAAATCTGCATCAAATTGTGGATTATTTACTTTTCCTACTGCATATTCATATGATATCAAAGCTACAAAGAAACTTAGTAAATCATTTTTATTTTGTTTATCAAAATTATGATTTAGTTGTTTTGTGTTATTTTTTGCATTATATTTTGCTAATAAACTATTCGCTAAATTTGCAGCATTTGTATAATTTACATTTTCTGATTTCATTTCTGTACTAAAAGCTTCGTATATATTATGATCAGAATATTTTATATCATAGGTAAGTTTTTGTCATTCTACTGTTTTTTTGTTATCAGCGCCTAATATTTTTACTAATATATGCGTTTTGTATGATTCTGATGAAGGCAGATCTATCTGAATAGAAGATGTTGTATCGGTAAGTTCTATTTTATCAATCTGTCATGGTTTTTTTGCATTATCAGGATTTACTACTACTGATAATTCTTTTGTATTTATTTTGATACCATTTGTTTTTATAGATTCTTTGAGAATTGAAGTTATTATAGGAATTTTAGCGGTATTAGTAAAAGTCAGATTATCTCAATTATCTCTAACAGAAAAATATCATTTTAGCTTGTTATTTAGCAATATCATATCTATATCTTTTTTCTCTGTTTTTGCATCTATATTTGATAACTTCAATACTCAATTTTTATCTACAGATATATTGTATAACCTTGTGTCAATAAATCTATCGGTTTGTTCCGTAATCCCATCTGTTCACAATATTTTTATACCAGTTGGTACTAATATATTTCAGTTATCATCAAGACCAAATGCGTTTTTTGCTCACTGTTCTCTACCAAAAGTTTGATTTAGAATTAGTCTCTGATTGGTTCTATATACTCCTTCTGTATTTATAATATCTTGCTTAGTTTCAATTTGTGATATAGTTGATCTTACATTATTTTGCTTGACACCAGATCACAATACTCTTACCAAAAATGGTACTCATAGTCAAACTATATCATTGGTACCAACACCTACACCTCATCGACTAAATTTATTTGAAGATTTATATTTTTGAGTTATGATATTGGTGAGTATTCAGTCTATTACTATATCTTGTCTTATAGTTTTTGCTAATTGTGTTTGCTCTTTAGGGTCAGTAGTATATACATTTCATAGACTATTGACTAGTGGCAATATATCATCTGCTATTTCTGTAGCTAATTTCTGATCTATTCATGATTTTTTGCCCGCATCATATATATTATCTACTATGGTTTTTTTTTTGTCACCTGTTCATAATACAGCAAGTGTAATAGCTGTAGTAAGTCTAGGTTCCAAATCTTTGATAAAATTTGCTATACCTAGCATCTTGTTTCTGTCTATGCTAACTCATGCAGATGGTACAAAATTATTCAATAAATTACTTCATGCAAATAATGATAAGTCTACATTTGCAGTTCATTTATTACTACCATCATTTAGACTAAATCTTTTGCTAATACCTGCCATAACTGACATAGCTGATAAATTTGTCAATAAAGTACCTGCATTGATACTAGCACTAAATCATTTTCACAACGACTGAGATAATCAAACTCATGCTGCAGGGATTATTTTGCCATTGGCATAGCTCATAGTTCACAATAATATAGCACTCAAATTTTCACCTATCTGTTTACCTATGCTTGCTCATAGAGTATATATATCATTTTTGCTTACTCAAGTTTCTGTCTTGGTGACTTTTCATTTATCTAGATGCTGTAGTGTAGTAGTATGTATATGTTGCATATATCATAGCACCAATCCGTTAAAATATATACCTTGAGGATTTTTGAGATATGCTTCCATAGTTTTTTTTGCTTTTGGATCTTTTTCGGTTTGAATTTGAGATTGTATATTAGTTTTGATAGTCGCTCGATCTCATGTCATAAAATCATCAAATCACTTTGCAGCTGCATCTGGGTTTTGCGCCATATATATATTTAGTGCCAATACCGCATCTTCTGGATTACCTGCTATATTTACTTCGGTTTGTTTATATTTTTCTGATATAAGTTGAGTAGTACCAAAATATTTATCCAAATTACCAGTAAATGAAGATATACTATTCACAAATAACTCTGTCACGGAAATTTGCTGTTTTTTATCTTTACCATCTAGTCTGCTATCAACACTTACCATAACAGGTTTATTATTGGCATCCAAAAACTTTGCCTTTAGTGCTTCTAGAGTAGTAATATTTCTTAGATCAATTATATCCTGACCTATATTTTTAGCTGTAAGATATTCACCAAATTTTTTTACTATCATAGTCACAAATCATTTTTCTCTTTCTTGTTTGGCTTCTACATTTTCTCCAGCTACTACTTCACCAGCAAATCTAGTATAGAAACTACCCAACTGCACTAACAAATTTTCACTACCACCAAATGCTTGAGCATCCATTTTTTTGAATTGTCTTATATTTTTGGCTTTGGTACTATCATCTAGTTTACTATCATCATCCACCAAAAACATTATATCTTTATATTTTTGGATTACATCATTTTTTAATTTGTCGGTTTGTGCTTTTGTGTTTTTGTTATTATCTATCATTTCTTGATTGAATTTTTTTAGATTAGTAATAAGCTCAGATAGCAATTTTTTCTGATCTTCATTTATAACTTTGCGATCTGTGAGATTTTTAAGATCTTCGTCAGTAATTTTCAAAGTTATAAAAACATCATCTCCTATTTTTGCAAATTTTTTAAAGCCGTCTATTTGAGCTGCATTAAAAGTAGCTAAATTCGTATTTAGAAGATTTAAATCAGAATTCTTATTTTTTTCTACAAAATTTCTTTTTTCTTTGTTTGTTAGCAGTTTTTCTTGTCTATCACTCATTTGTTATATATATTTATAATATAAAATTGTTTTATGTAATAATAGTAAACAGATATTTTTGTTTGTCAAATAAAATTAGTCAGATTATCTCTTA
>JAYWGF010000227.1:0-3526 GCA_043778395.1 bacterium
CGATGAGATACAAATCATATATGAAGTATGTTTGAGTTTGTAACAAAAAATCAAGCAAAAGATAATTTTATAAAAATATTAAATAAACCAAGATCTGATTTTCCACCACAATATATACCACTTTATATCAATTATTTTGGATTACAAGATGAAATTTCACGATGAGATATTATTGCAAAAACAAAAAGAAATTCTATATTTTGTAGAGACATTTAGCGATAAATTTATACTGGTATGATGAACTGCAATAGCATTACAAATATGACATAGAGAAAGTATTGATTTTGATTTGTTTATGCCAAATTCTGAAGAATTACCTCAAAGATATATATATACAAAAAATAAATTACTAAAACATATAAAATATAAAGGATTTGAAAATTCATATCAACAACATAGTATTATAAATAATGTGAAGTTTACACTATTTGCTTATACATACAAAATACCTACAGCTCAAATAATAAAATGACGAAATATATATATGCCTTCTCTATTACATCTTTGAGCTATGAAATTGCACGCAATATGACAAAGAGCCAAACGAAAAGATTATGTTGATTTATACTATATATTTGACAAGCTATGAGCAATACAGATTATAGAGTACACAAAAGGATTCTTTAGAGAAGATGTAAATATAAGAAGTATATGTAATCAATTATCATATTTTGATGATATAAATTATGAAGAAGATGTTGTATATATGCCATGATTTGAATTGGAGGATATATATATTAAAAATAGTCTGACTAAATCAGCTATAGAAATATTTGAATATTTTATAAAAAAAAATAAAAAAATAGAAAATGAACTTTAGAGAAGACATAGATTCGCTTGATTGAGGAAATTGTGAAGAATTCAAGGCTCAAAATCAAATAAAAAATTCAATATGAGATAATTTTTTAGCTATTGATGAGAATTTCTCAGATAAAATTATAGAAAAATGTATAAAAGATATTCTAGATTGAAATTTAGAGAGATTTACAGAATGAGCGCAATCTGTTGTTTATAAAGTAAATCATGATGAAAAACTAGGTGATAAAAGCTTCATAATAATAAAATATAATCATTGAAATTGAGATAAGGAGTATGATATATTAAAATATATATACTGAAGTTTTAAGTCTGATAATATATATATGACTCCAAAACCTATAAAATATGTAAAAATATATGATGAAAAATCTAATACCGAGCAATGCTTTTTAGTGATGTGATATTTGCAATGACCTACATTTTATCAATATTTTATGATCAATGTAATTAATTTTATAATAAATAATTTTAATAACGATATAGATTTTATGCCAATAGAATATGAAGAAAATATAAAAGATTTAGATCTTGAAAATGTATTAGAAACTATATTGCAAAAATTAAGTCAAAAAAATAAAAAAATAAAAAAATTAGATATATCATGAAAAGAATTTTATAATTTTAAGAATATTCAAGACAAAATTAATTATATAAATAGTTTATGGATAAAGATAAAACCATTTTGAAAAATTGATAATGATTTCAAAGAATCAATTAAGAATATGCATACTCAAATGAAAAAATATTTAGAATTACAAAAAAGATATTGATTAGCTCATAACGACTTAAGTAAAAATTATAGAAATTTTATTCGATATGAATGAAAACTTAGTGTACTAGATTTTTGATTATCAACAAAATATAAAATATGATTAGATTATTCTTCTAATGATTATAAAATTTTATCCGAGTTATCTAACATAACTTCATAATATGAACTTCATAATTTACATCATAGCACTTGTAGTCATAATATATATCTGATATATATATGTATTTTTATTACTAAAAAAAAATCACTTGCTTCTCAAAAGCAAAGAAATGAAAATAGTACAGATAAAAATGCCACTCAAAACAGCAGATTCAGATACCAAAACTGATAATATACAAAATATGAAGTCAAATATAGAAGTCATGAATCAGATTTTCAAAAATTTAACAAGTATGACTAAGGAAGATCGGAAGCATAATTATTTGTGACAAGAATATATTTCATTAGAAATGATAGTAGAAAAAGAAGCTATAAAATTCATAATGGCAGTGCCACAAGATCATATAGAGGCAGTAGAAAAAACCATATCTGCGTTTTATCCTGGTAGTTTGGTAGATTATATATCTCCACCAAAGATTTTGGAAACTGGTAAATATATGGCTTGAGGGCATTTTTTAATGACCAAAGGCAGCAATTTACCTATCAAAACTTATGAAACATTTGAATTGGATCCTATGGATAGTATATTATCTGCGTATAGTCGCATCACGTATGACGAAAAACTTATATTTCAAGTAATGATACATCCTGTTACCGATAAGCAGACTGCATCATTTCGTAGCAAATCTGACAAGATCAAAGAATGAAAATCTGAAGAATGATTTTTGACTTGATTATTTAGGTCGCTAAAAGAAGTCAATAAAACAGAAAAAGACGCCACCAAAGATGAACCCAAAAAAAATAAATTTACTTCGGGTCAACAATGAGACATAGAAAAAAAAACTGAAAATGAATTATTTGTGACTAATATTAGAGTTTTGGCTATTAGTCCTGACAAAAATCGCCCTGATATTATTATCAAAGATTTTGATAGAACTTTGCATCAATACAACTACGTATGACTAAATAGTTTCAAATATAAGAAAAGTCAGAATATATATATTCTATCACAAAATATATCTACTCGCAATCGACAAAATAATGATATAGGTCTGATAGATAAGATGGATAGTCGGACTTGTATTCTTAGTATCAAGGAACTTTCTGGCATATATCATTTTCCACATAGTAGATTTAATCGTAATCCGCGTATCAGACGACAAAAATATAAGATAGTTCCAGCTCCAGAAAATCTACCTGATGAGGGTATAGTATTGTGATATAATCTTTATGGATGAGTCAAAAAAGAAATCAAACTTGCGCCGATGGATAGATTTAGGCATTTTTATTGTATTGGTCAGACTGGTACTGGCAAAACTACGATGCTTCTGACTATGGCAAAGCACGACCTCAAAGCATGAAATGGTTTTTGCTTTATAGATCCACATGGAGATTTTTGTGAAAAATTGATGGAATTTTACCCTAAAGATCGTATAAATGATTTGATATACTTCAATGTTGCAGATACAAATAATCCTATAGGCTTCAATGTGCTAGAGGCAGAAACAGACGAAGAAAGAGATGTAATCGTATCCGATCTTATAGAAATGTTTATAGGTATGTATGGTGCAGAAATATTCGGTCCGCGTATTCAAGATTACTTCCGCAACGCATGCTATTTGCTTATGGAGCAGCCTGAAGGCGGTACTATTTCTGAAATTGTAAGATTATTTACTGATACTGCATTTTGCAAAGCAAAACAGATAAATCTCAAAAATCCTATCACTAGAGCACGACGAGAAAAAACATATAATAGTATGTGAGACAAAGAAAAACAAGAAATAATACCATATTTGCAAGCTAAATTTTCACCATTTACCGATTCATGAATAGTAC
>JAYWGF010000228.1:0-3503 GCA_043778395.1 bacterium
ATAAACTAATAAAAGAATACATAGAACAACAATGACAAAATGAAATTAAATTAGATTAAAAAAGCCCCCAGCTTTAGCTGGATTGGGATGTTTACTAAAAAAAAATATAGCTTGGATAATTACCTGATTAGTACATATTATCCATACCTCACATTGCACCCGCGGCGGGTAGAGCGACCTTTCCATCATCAGCAATCACAGCATCTGTAGTCAAAAACATAGCAGCTGCAGAAGTACTATTCTCTAGTGCAAGTCTTACTACTTTGACTGGGTCTATTATACCTGCAACTATCAAATCTTTGAATTCACCAGTCGCAGCATCAAATCCGTAAGACAAATCGCTATTATTTCTGACAGTTTCTACTACCCAATCTCATTTGTAGCCTGCATTATCGGCTATTTGCTTGACTGGAAATTGTATAGCAGACAAAACTATATGCAGTCATGTATTTTCATCATTATCAATAAGCTTGAAGTCAGATAAGACTTGGGCTATTTTTAGTAAAGATGTACCACCGCCTGCTATAATTCACTCTTCTATAGCTGCACGAGTTGCATTTAGTGCATCTTCAATTTTATATTTACGATTTTTCATTTCCATTTCTGTAGCAGCTCATACACTTATCACAGCAACTCATCAGACTATTTTTGCCAATCTTTCTTGTAATTTTTCTTTATCATATGTACTGGTAGTATTTGTAATTTGATTACGAATCATGTCTGCTCTAGAATTGATTTCTACCTCATTGCCCTTTCATCATATTATAATTGTTTTATCTTTTGAGATTATAATTTTTTCTACAGATCATACCATAGTTATATCACTATTTTCAAATTTTATACCTGCCTCATCTGTTATCAAAGTAGCACCAGTCACTGCACATATATCTTTTAGGATTTCTTTTTTGCGATCGCCAAAACCTGGCGCTTTTACAGGTATTACATTTAGTATTCCACGAAGTTTATTTAGTACCAAAGTAGATAAAGCTTCACCATCTACGTCTTCAGCTATTATTATCATATCTCTTTTTCACTGACTAGCTGCTCACTCTATTATATGTAGTATATCTTTGATTACAGATATTTTTTTGTCAGTGACTAATATATATGGATTTTCTACAACTGCTTCCATTCTGCTATGATCAGTCACAAAATATGAAGATAAATATCATTGGTCAAATTGCATACCCTTTAGTATATTTTTGGTCAATCACATACTTTTACCTTCTTCTACTGTTATTACACCATCTTTACCTACTTCTTTTATTACTTCTTTTATCAGATTTCATATTTCTGAGTCTTGTGCAGATATAGTTCATATTTGCTCTATTTCTTCATCACTAGAAACTTGCTTTCATGTTTTTTTGAGTTCTTCTACAACTTTTGCAACTCACTTTGACATACCTCTACTTAGTGCAAATGGATTTACTCAACTATTTATATATCTCAATCACTCAGTTATAATAGCATATGTTAGTGCTGTGGCTGTTGTGGTACCATCGCCTGCTCCGTCGTTAGTTTTATTAGCTGCTTCTTTTACGAGTGCAGCACCTATATTTTCAAATCTATCCTCTAGTTCTATTTCTTTTGCTATAGTTACTCCATCATTTGTGACTGTAGGAGGACCATATGATCTTTCCAAAATCACATTTTTACCTTTTGGTCACATAGTTACTATTACTGCGTTTGCTAGCTTCACTACTCCATTATACATTCTTTTGCGAGCGTCTTCTCCATATTTTATTTCTTTAACCATTCTTGATACTTATATTTATAAAAATAATGTATATTCTGACTTTATTTGATTTTATCAATAAATATTTTGACTAAAAATTAATAATTTGCATGAGCGTGTTTTTCTTTTGATTTTTTGGCTAATATACTACTATATTTTACTATTAGATATTTTTTTTTGACTCATCAGACTTCTATATCTATTTCATCTGGACTGTATTTGGTAAAATATACTATATCATTTGCTTCTAGTCAGGGTATTTTTGATATTTCTCAATTTTCTAGTATTCTTCACTCTCAGACTGCTATTACCTTTCCAGTTCATGGCTTATCCTTTCATGTATCAGGCAATACTATACCAGTTTGTGTAACTGATTCTTCGCTTATAGGTTCTATAAGTATATTTTCTCACATAGGTATCAAACCGCTCATATCATAATATATTAACAAAATAAATAACTAATATATAATTTTTTACAAAAAAAACATATAATATCATATTACAAATATATATATTTTTTTCAATAGTAATATTTTACAAAAATAAATAAGTCAGATAATACTTTATATCAGATAAATATATTATACAAAACTTAATAAAAAATAACAATCAACAAACAATTTAGCGGACTAGCCTATATTAAACACAAAATATAATAAACGATATATTGACTTTAGTTGTCAAAATATACATATTGTATAATACAAAGCTAGTTAAGATAAATATATAAGTAAAAAATATTGATAATATTATATAATGTATATTAACTTACGAAGCTTCAATAAATTTATTTAGTATATCACAAATGTATTATTTTAATACTTTTTATTATTATAATTATCATCAAAATATTTTTTACATCTAGATAATAATATATTGACTTTTTCCATATCTGCTAAGTCTTTTTTTTCAAGAGATATTTTTATAGAGAAGTATCACTGATATTTATATTCAAAAAACTCTTTTAGTATTGATCAAATTTTGATATTTCAATCTCATAATACTAAGTGATTTTTACCTTGTGTATTTTTGTCACTAAGATATATGTTACTAACATAAGGTGCAAAATCTTTGATCTTTTTGATAAAAATATTTTCTAATTCATAAGTATCCATATTACTAATATCCAAACCCAAAAAACATTTATAGTTTTTTATGATATCTATTATATTTGTAAAGTGAAATTTTGGTATTGGTAAAGCAAAAAAGCTCTCCTTTGGTGGATTTATAATACTAAATTTGATTTTAGGATAATTTTCACGAAATTTTTCTATATTATTATCCAAAAATCTATATGAAGATATATTAAAAAATTTTGGTGAATTTATAGTAATTACATCACATCAAGTTTTATTAGCTAGATCTACGGCTTGGTTCAATTCTTTTATATTTGCATTTTCACTAACTTGTATACTGCATATATTGATTCCATGATCATTTTGCAATTTGACTACATATTGGCTATTCCAACTGTCAAAATTTTTTCGCATAGCCAAATCTATACCATCAAAATTTAGATTTTTTGCAGTTTCAAATACAAAATCCAGTCAATATCATGTAAGAGTATCACTACTCAATAGTAATTTATTCATCTCTTTTTCTTTTTCTTTATCTAAAATACTACAAATACAGTTATTATCAATTATCATTATAACCAATATATATATATTTGTCAAATATTGTTCTATTGCACAATTAGGGTGACACTTTGACTGTAGAAATTCTTGCAGTTTTTGTATGGGCGTCAGCCCATTCATTCATAATCAAG
>JAYWGF010000229.1:0-3463 GCA_043778395.1 bacterium
TATCACTATGATGATGAGAATATACTGGTTGAATGATAGAGGAGTCAAACGAACTTGAAAAAAATGGAGTAGATACATTATATACTCGTATATGACGCCGAAAAAATGATGAGTATTGAATACCGCCAAGAATACTTGAAACCTTTAATCCTGATAAATGACATATATATCATAGATATTATAAGCCACGAAAAGATTGAAAAGACTGAAGTAATTGATTATTTTTTGTCAAATCACTAGCAACTGATAATCCAATGATAAGCCCTGAGTATATAAAAAACTTAGAAAAATCACCTATGATTATAAAAGAAAGATTATTATATTGAAATTTTGACTATGATGATACGCCAGGAAGATTATATGATTATGATAGTCTTATGAACTTTGACAAAAACTCACAAACAAATGGTAAAAAGTGAATAACTTGTGATGTTGCAAGAAGTGGTAGAGATACTTCAATTATATATTTATGGGATTGATGGCATATAAAAAAAAGGATAACATTTGAAACAAATACTACAACAGAATTATCAAAAAAGATTATTGAAATAGCACAACAAGAATGAATAACTATGTCTGATGTTATGGCAGATGAAGTTGGTGTTTGATGATGAGTAGTAGATGAAACTTGATGTCTAGGATTTATATCAAATGCTAGTATATATAATAAAGTAGATAGCGAATGGAAGGAAGTACTTGATGATAATTATAAACCAGTTCAGCAAAACTACTCTACACTATTTGACCAATGCTGTTTTGAAATGGCTATATATATAAATAATAATATTATATCTAGTTATGAATATGATACTATGCTTATAGAAGAATTAGATATAATGCTTGAAATAATCAAGGATGGTAAAAGAAAAATAATAAGTAAAGATGAAAGAAAAAAAAAACTATGAAGGAGTCCCGATCGTGCTGATTGTTTTGTAATGAGGCGAGCTTTGATGTATAAGCAAATGACAAAATCAAAAAATCAATTATGGTCAATGGCTATTTAGTTTATGATATATATATTATGATAAAAGATAATATTCAATTTGATAAAAATACTATTTGAATATTTGAATTATCAAAAAAAATAAATATATCATACACAACTATACGTAATATACTATTTGACAAAAAAAATAATATTGAAAAACTAAGAAGGGTATATATATATTATAAAGTTGATTATGATGAGTATTGGTATAAAAATCAAATCAAATGGTTCCCAATAAAAGATAACTCTGTATGAAGTATGATTAGACAGCTTAGAATAAATAAGTCGTATTGATTATTATATACAGCCAACAAAGCTAAAATATCACTAAAAACTATGTATAATATAGAAGTCAATAAATGATGACTATATAATATAAAAAATGTTTTGAATGTTGTTTGTGATGATTTACAAGTCAAGGATAATATTATAAAGATTTACCTTGAAAATAAATAAGATAATATATATATAAATATATGTTTACCAATAAAATAAATATTATGTCAGATAATAAATTAAGATTACATTTTGGTGACCAATATGTTATTCAAAAAACATTAGATAAGTTTATGGAATTATACAAAAAATCTGTAGATATGAGAAGATGAATCAAGAAAATATCTTGAATGGTGGGCTCTAAATGATTTTACCGAAAAAATAAAATAACTGGTGAGGCTATAAGTGATGTAAAAATACTTGAAAATCTCAATCTTATTATAAATAAAAATGATTTATCTACATATATATTTACATTTATTCGTGATACACTTATACTATGAACTACTCTTGCATTAAAGGTAAGAAGTGAAACATTAAAGTGGATATGAATACAGTGGTTAGATATTCGTAATATACAATTTATATTAGATCCATATTGAGATATAAAATCAATAAAAGTATTACAAAATGAGCAAGTATACAGAATTTGAGATATAAAAATGTATAAAGATGAGTCTGACCCTGATATACCATTACTTGGTATGTCAATTATAGAACCTTTGATTTATGAGTTATGAGCTGATTATCAAGTACAAGTTCAAAACTATGCTTATTTCAAAAATGAAATGATACCTTGAAGTCTAATAATACTTGATGATAAATATTCAAATGCAACCGCAGAACAAAAGCAAGAATTATCAGATAATATCAAAAAAATGTTTGGTGGTTCTGAAAAAAAATATAAATCAGTTATAATACCTTGAGTAAAAGAAATAAAAAAAATACAAGACTCTATAAATGATATGCAATTTGAATTATTGCGTAAAATGACTTCTGAAAAAGTTGCAGTAATGCTTGGTATGTCAAAGTCTGTATTATGATATAGCGAACACGCTGGAATGTGAAGTAATACTAGCGATGTAAAAGACAGAGCCTTTGTGCGTGATACAATTATGCCACGACATAAAGCCTTTGAGGATTTTATAAATAGTATGATTGTAAACGAATCTGAATACAAAGATATAGAGTTCGTAATGCTTGATAATTATATTGATAATACAAAAGAGACAATAGACTATTACGCAAATGCTATAGCTACTTGATTGTATACTATTGATGAGGCTAGACAATTTATAGGTGAGCAACCATTTTGACTAGATAATACAAAAAGTCCTATAATCAAAATATGATTTGAGTTAGTAGATGATATTTGATTTACACCAAATACAAATAATCAATAATGATATATATATATGAAAAATCGCTAATAAAAAGTATATCTAAAAATTTCAAAGATATGTGAAATGAAATTAGTGATTTTTTATTATCTCAAGAAAATCAAAAAGCTTTTGAAACCAAAAACCTACAAAGCTGAATAAAAAATATAATTGATAAATTTCATACAATTATAAATAATCTTATATATACCGTACAAGATAAAAATATATTAAAGTGATTTGCAGAAGAGCAAAAAATAGCTGACAATTCTAATTTAGCAGTATTACGAAATGAAGTATCACCTAAAGTATATATGTATTTAGATAAAAATAAGATTATAAATTGAACATATTGACCTAAAAGCATAAAAAGCACTACACGAGAAAATATAAATACTGTTATATCAAATTGAACTCGTGATGGTAAAAGCTACTGACAAATAGCTAAGGATATTATTTGACAAATTGGATCTGGAACATTATCAAAATCTAGGGCAGAAATGATAGCGGTAAATCAATTAGCAAATGCTTATGAGTTTTCAAGACGAGAAACAATAACCGTAATTGAGGATAAATACCCAGTACAATATCAAAAGCAATGGTCTACGGTAAATGATGCTAGAGTAACTCCACTATGCTCTAATAATCAAAATCAATGATGGATAAGTAAATGACAAAGTTTTGCTAGTTGAGATTTTATAGCCCCTCGTGTTTGAAATCCTCGTTGTCGTTGTCGTATAAATTATCGTTTATCTTTTAATTCAAATCAATAATGAAGTCTGATTTTTCAATATTTAGTAATAATTCTGATTTAGTATAT